>DVFV01000095.1 GCA_018713045.1 Candidatus Coprosoma intestinipullorum
GATGTTTCAAAATTTTCGGTTTTATCGTTTGAATAGTTGATACCAGATAGAAGTCCTAATTTAGAGATTAGAGTGTTTGTCTTTTGGTCGTATAACCAGATGATGGGACTTACTTTTAACCAAATTGGGTTTCCATATTTATATATTTTACCCTTAGATAAGATATGGTTTTTATAGGTGGTAACTCTAATGTATTTTTTGCCTTTGTAGATGTATTCAGGAGTTGGTATTAATTTGTCTGAGTTTTTTTTATCAGTAAAGAGGTAATAGTTTTTAGCTGTTTTTTCAATTGTTCCTTGGTTTAAGGCATTTTCGAGAGATTTGGTTAGAAAGGTCGATGCGGAAAACTGCGGGATTACTCCATAAATCGTTTCTGGTATGCCGTCATTTAGATAGAATGGGACTTCTTCTTTTAGTTTGATAACTGGTCTAATGATGCCATTGGGTAAGACATTATTTGTCGTTTCTTTTAGGTTTCCATGGTTATCGATGATGGTTATTTTTGGACTAAATTCGGATGTCAGTTGATAAGGCGTATCTAGGTTATAGAAAATATCGCGGTCAATCGCGCCAGTTATAATGGCAAGGTCGGTTAGTTCACACTGAAGTCCGTAATTTTTTAAAACTTCTAATTTGTTTTCTCCGGCTAAATTATTTTTGTTTAGTAAAGTTATATTTTCGATTTGAATCATACTGCATTTCCCCCTAAGTTAAGTATAACATAGTTTTAGTTTGTTTGATATTTTTTTCCAATTGCTTCGGCAACTTTGATGCCATCGACGGCAGAGGTCATAATGCCACCTGAATATCCAGCTCCTTCACCGCAAGGGTAGATTCCTTTTATGTTAGAGACAAAGTTTTCATCTCTTATGATTCTAACTGGTGATGAGGTTCTGGTTTCTACGCCAGCTAAGATCGTATCATCACCGGCAAAGCCTTTGATTTTAGTATCAAAGTTTTCAATGGCTTCTTTGAGAGAGTCATTTATATAACTCGGTAAGATTTCGTTTAAATTGGCAAAGGTATAGTTTCCTTTAAATACTGGTTTGATACTGCCAAATTCAGTGGATATTTTATTTTCTTTGTAATCTTTATATAATTGTACGGGAATGTTTCCTTTACCTTTTTCAAAGGCGAGTTTTTCTAGTTTTCTTTGGAAAGTGATGCCGTCTAATGGGTGATGGCCAAAGTCGTTTTCAGTAATAGTGACGATGATAGCTGAATTAGCGTTATCGGAGTCTCTTTTATGGTTAGACATGCCATTTATGGCCAGCATTCCTTCTTCGGATGAGGAGTTAACAACGTATCCGCCTGGACACATACAAAACGAGTAAACGCCTCTTTTGGCTTTGGTTTGATAGGTCAGTTTGTAGCTAGCTGGAGGAAGGCCTGGTCTTAAGGTTTTATATTGGTTTAAGTTAATTAGAGTTTGTGGGTGCTGGAGTCTTAGACCAACGGCAAATGGTTTTGGAATCATTTGAATTTTATTTTCAAGGAGCATTTTAAAGGTGTCACGACTACTATGACCGGTGGCGAGAATAAGGACTTCACAAGGTATTTTTTGTTTATGATTTATTTCGATAGATGTCAACTTGTTATTTGTTACTTCAAAGTTTGTAAATAGGGTATTATATTTAAATTCTCCCCCCATTTTGATGATTTCTTCGCGAATATTTTTAATTACTTTGGTTAAAAGGTCCGTTCCAATATGAGGATTTTTAAGGTATAAAATACTTTGCGGAGCGCCGTGTTTGGCAAATATTTCTAAGACTTTTTTGTTTCTGAATAGTTTGTCTTTGTTTTGGGTGTTTAATTTTCCGTCAGAGAATGTTCCGGCACCACCTTCGCCAAATTGAACGTTGGAATTAGGGTTTAGTTTTCCTTCTCGCCAAAACTTTTCCACAGTTTTAAGACGGTCTTCAACTTTTTCCCCACGTTCGATAATTAAAGGTTTATAACCATTTTCGGCAAGGATGTAGGCGGCAAAGAGGCCAGCTGGGCCAGAGCCAATAATAACTGGTCTGTGGTTTAGTTTTTCTTTTCCTTTAGCTGGAAAGTGATATGTTTCATCGGGTGTTTTAATGATATCTTTATCTTTTAAGTATTTATTTTCATTTGGAACTTCAACATCGACTTCATAGACATATTCGATTTCTTTTCTGGCATCTAATGATAATTTGTTAATGGTTAGATGTTTTATTTTATTTTTATCTAATTTAAGTTTGTGAGCAACTTTGGTTAAAAGATTTTCTTTAGAGTTTTCATCTAGTGGTAATTTTATTTGTCTAATTCTAATCATGGGTTACTTCCTTTCAAATGTTTTTTCCGGCAAGCATACCAGTTGTCCAGGCAAAGCTTAGGTTATATCCTCCGCAGTCACCGTTAACATCTAGGATTTCGCCAGTAAAATAAAGATTTTTAACTTTTAATGATTCCATGGTTTTGGAGTTTATTTCGGTTAGGGGAATACCACCAGTACAGATTTGAGCTTCATTGAAGGTGTTTGTTCCCGTAATTTTAACTTTAAAGTCAGTTAATTTTTGGATAAGTTTATCTAATTCAAAGTCCTTTAGTTTATCTAAAGTTTGATTTTGATTTAAACCGGCTTCCTTTAAAATAATGGGTATTAATTTATAATTTAAGAAACCTTCTAAAAGTTCTTCAAGAGTTCTGTCGGGAACGAGTTTGTTTTGGTTTTTGAGCCATGTTTTTTGATTCTCTTTAAGCCACGGGGTAAAATTAATAGATATTTCTTCTTTATGGTTTTCTAGATTTCTGGCAATATAGCTACTTAGGTTGAAAATACAAATACCGCTTAGGCCATAGTCGGTCAGTTGTAGTTGGCCACTTTCTTCTTTTATTTTTTTTCCATCTTCATATAAAGTTACAATGGCATCTGTACGGACTCCGGCCCATTTTTTGAAATATGGCTCAAAACCTTTTAACTGTACAAGGCCCGGATATGGTTTGATTATTTGATGACCTAATTTTTGAGCAATAGTATAACCTATTCCGTTTGAACCAGTTTTAGGACAGGCATTTGAACCGGTTGCGATGATAAGTTTCTTTGTTTTAATGTTTTCTTTGTTGGGGTTAATAATAAAGTTATCTTTTTTGGTTATTTCAGTAACGGTTATGTTGTAAATTATTTCGATGTTTAAGTTTTTAATTTCAGTCAGGAGAGCGTTTTTAATTGATGATGATTGTTCAGAATATGGGTAATAATATCCATTTTTTATTTTAGGAACAATTCCAATTTTTTTAAAAAAGCTTAGAATTTCTTCATTTGTTTCTTTATTTATAATATTTTTAATATATTCTTTGTTTGATGAGTGGTAATGCGTTAGATTTTGATCTTCATTCCAAAAGTTACATTTTCCGTTTCCGGTTATTAATATTTTTTTACCACATGTATTGTTTCTTTCGATTATAGTTACTTTATGGCCTTTTTTAGCCGCAAAGATGGCAGCGGTTAGGCCAGCTGCGCCTCCACCAATTATTACGATGTCTTTCATTTGTATCACCATTTTTATTATAACACACCTTATGTGATAAAAAGGCTTTTGTTTTAAATATTTTTGGTGTGTTTTAAATAAATAGATCTTGGGTAGAATAGCTAGATGGAATATTTTTGGGGGTGATTGAGGAAAATTTTAGATAAATAAATCTTGGGTAGAATAGCTAGATGGAATATTTTCTTAGAATGTGCTATAATTTGGGAAATGGAGGGATAATATGAAGGTTATTAGGTTTTTATTAGGTGCGCTTTTGGTTGTTTGTTTGACTTTAGCGGTGTTTGTCTTTAATATAAGTTCATTTTCTAAGACGGAAAATATGGAGAAGACAATCGAAAACACAGATTTACTTACCGAGGTTAATAAGATAAGAAATAGTGGCAAGGTAGGTAATCAAAGTTCGCTTTCATCAGTTATTGATGATGTTTATGCGACGGCAGAGGAATATGGAATTTCCGATAAGCTTGTTGATACAGTAATTGATTCTAAGGCGATGAAAGAGGCTTTGGGTAAGGCAGCAGGAAATGTTACGGATTATGTGGTTAATGGAGTAGAGACTCCAATTTTAACGACAGATGATTTATATAAGGTAGCCGAGGATAATATCGATGATTGGATAAAGGAAAGTGGGATAGAGGTTACCGATAATCAAAAGGATAAGATTTTAGAGGGTTCAAAGGAGTTTATTCCGATTGTCGTCGATAATTTACCGACTTCATCTGAACTTGCAGCGGATTATGAGTCTGAGGTAGACGCTGTGCAAACTGTTTTTAGTAACCAGGTAAAAGTAATTTTGGTGGTAGTTTCAATTATACTTACAATATTACTTATCATTTTAGGTAGGAAGAATATGAGATGGTTGGCTAATTTGGGAACTTCTTTGTTAGTCGGTGGATTAATTACTTTAGGTTTAGCTTTTGTGTTACCTGATTTAATAACGATGATTCCAAGCTCTTCTGATATTTCATTTATTACTGGTTCAATTACGGATTATATGTTTAGACCTATTCTTATAAGTGGTGGCGTTATGATTTTATTATGTATTTTATTGTTTGTATTTTATAATGTTTGCAGAAAGAAGAAGGCATAATTTATGAGAAGGATTATTTTTGAAAGGTATCAAGATGAGTGTATAAACCTCGTTTTGTTAAAGCGTGATATTGAGCATCTTAAGAGTGAGATTAGTGAACTTGAGGAGTCTATGGCTTCAGTTAAACGTGTTTTGCTGGAGAATTTATTTAAGCCTGCAAATGAGAATGCCGAGATGGATGATAATAAACTTAATATGTTATATATGAGATTTATAAATTTATATTATGATTTTGTAAGATTTTATGGGGATACAGCTTTGGATGATGATATAAAAATGATTCTCGATGATGTAAATAGGGTTGCTGATTTAAAGAAGGAACTTACTGCGAAAAGGTCGATGTATAAGGCTGAGCGTGATAAAATAATTAAAGATGTGTATAGCAAGTTATATGGTGATTTGGGTATTGAAAATCAGGAAGGTCATATAGTGGCATCTCAAGTTACTGATGAGATAATTAAGTATGTAGGAGAGTTTAGTATTAATAAGAATAGAGTTTTAAAATTAAAAAAAGCGGATAGTTAATATTCGCTTTGTTTTTATAACATAAAATTACTTTTTTAATTTGTTTTTTATAAAGGCAATGATAATTGGAAGAAGGGATAGGAAGATAATAGCTAGTATTATAAGGGTAAAATGATCTTTAACAGCTGGGATATTTCCAAATAAATAGCCGATTATAATGAATAGAGTTACCCAGATAATTCCTCCTAAGGCATTAAATTTGATAAATTTTGGATAGTGAAGCTGACCTATTCCTACAACAAACGGAACAATGGTTCTAATGATTGGCATAAATCTGGCAATAAATACAGCCGCACCACCATATTTGGCAACTAGGTCTTCGGCTTTTTGGAGATTTTCTTTTTTGATTATAGTGATTTTTTTATTGTTTAAGATTTTTTTACCAAAGTGTTTTCCAATTTCATAGTTAACGGTGTCACCTAATATGGCAGCTATAACAATTAAAATCCACAGTAAAAAGATGTTTAATTCACCAATGGCGGCAAAGGCACCAGCGGCAAATATTAGAGAGTCTCCTGGGAGAAATGGTAAGAAAACTAATCCTGTTTCACAAAATATAATTAAAAATAAAATTACATAAATGAAGTTTCCATATTCGTTTATAAATGTTCCAATGTATTCATTAATGTGCAAAATAAAATCAATTATTTCCATAATTACAACCTCCATAGCTTTTTTAATTATACCATTTTTTATTTTTTTTTAAAGTTAATTTGAAAATATTTTAGAAAAGTGGTAATATACCTGCAACTTAATTATTTTGGAGATGAAATTTATGATTATTAAAGATTTAAAGGATGCTGGAATTAACAGTGGTGGTAAGGCAGCTGGACTTGCGAAGCTTATTAAGTTAGGCGTAAATGTTCCTGATGGTTTTGTGATAGAAAAAAGTATGAATTTAGATTATGCTTTGCTTAGGGAAAAACTTCCTAGTTTAGGAGATTTTTTAGCTATTAGGTCTTCGGCTTATGGAGAAGATAGTAGTGATAAGTCGTTTGCTGGAGTGTTTGAGAGTTATCTTAATATAGAAAATGATTTTAATGATGTTATAGATAAGATAAACTTAATAAACGAAAGTAATAAAAACGGTAAGCAATATGATTCGGAATATAATGGTTATATGAACGTAATTGTGCAGAATATGGTTGAACCTTTAATTTCTGGTGTTTTGTTTACAAAGGCTTTTGATTTAGATGGTAGTGAGGTTGCTTTTATAGATTATACTAAAGGTTTGGGAGATAAATTAGTTGGTGGTTTGGTTAATGGTAATCAACTTATTGTTAAAAAGAGTGGTAATGAATTAGATTTTAGTTCTGCTAGAAATTCTGACATTGATACATCTATATTTGAACCTTTAAATAAGGAACTTAGAAAATTAGACTTATCTGTGGGTTTAGATATTGAGTTTTGTATTTCTAAAGATTTAAAGGCTTATTTGCTTCAAGCACGCCCGATTACTTCTAAGCTTTTAATTCAAGAAAATATGGAAATTGGAATAGTTACTAGTGGCGGTTATGCGGAAGGTAAGGTATATGTAATAAAGAATGATAGTGACAATAAAGAGAGGGAAATGATTGAAAAATTTCCTGATGGCGGCATTTTAGTTACTGAGATATCCGGATATACTTACGAGCCAGCTTTAAGACGAGCCCGGGCAGTTATTACGGAAGAGGGTTCTGTTTTATCACATGCGAGTATAGTGGCAAGAGAGCTTGGTATTCCTTGTATTGCAGGGGTTAAAGACGCAACAGAACTTTTTAAAACAGGCGATGATATTATAATTGATGTGGATAAAAAAAGAATATTTTTAAATAATAATGAGGTCGTTTTGAGTTCAAAAGAAGGTTTGGAATATGCTGAATTATTTTGCTTTGACCGTATTAAAAGTTTTGTGTATAACGGTTATATGATGCTAGTAGAGTCAACGCCTGATGGTATAATTTTACATATTGGCTTGCAGCATGTTGATAAAGAAACTTTAAAAGATATAGATTTGATGGTCCGCAAGGCTCAAGGATTTCCAGTGGTGATAAATAGAAATTACAAATTTAACTGGTATTTTAATATAATGAAATTTAAAAGTCTTCCTTATTTTAAAGATATGGTAAATTACGTGAAAGAAATAATAAAAGATTTAGATTATGAAAAATTAAAAGAATTTTATAGTAGAGTATTAAATATGGTTACAGAACTTCATGATATCGATTTAAAGAAATCTTTAAAGAAGAAGTTAATAGTTTACGAAATGGTAAGTGCGTGCAATATTCTTTTGTATGGTATTATTCCAATGGGTTATGCAGTGAGATATTGTTATGAAGAGTCATATAATATTTTAAAAAAGCTAGGAAAGAATTTTAATGATTTGTTAAGTGGTAATTTTGATTATCAAAGTAATGATGAATTAAAGAGAATTCACGATTTTATGGATGTTGTTTCAATGCTTAAAATTGATGAGAAAGATAATGTAAAGGTGAGATTTCCAGGGTTTATTGGTGTTGACTTGAACAAGTTAGTTTTCGAGTATTTTAAAGAAGCAGGTATAGAGAATACTGGGTATTTGCTAGATACATTATATGATAATTTAAATAGTGGTGATTTTGATTTTATAAGAGAAAAGTTTCCTGATGATTTTTATAAGAAGAGTAGTAAACAAAAGATGATTAAGTAGTATGATTTTCAACAGTATGAGAAGATTTATAAGGTTTAAAATATACTTAAATGTAATAGTAAATTGTGAATTGAAAAAGCTATTAAATTAAATTTAGAAAATATGTTCTTAAATTTTTATTTCTTTATTATTGTTGTAATTTTTATAGTTTTGTGATGTATTAATTTTCACGAAAGGAGAGTATTATGGGATTAGATAAAATAAAAAGTAAAGCTGTTGCTTTGGCTTTAGTTCCAACGTTTGCTATTTTACCGTTAACAGGCTGTGCTACAGAAAAAAGGTAGAAACAAATATTGTAAAGTTGGCAAACCTGTTCAAAAAACATTGACAAAGTAATTGAATGAATTAAGAAAAAAATTATAGCCTTTTGTTTTTCTATTTTATTAATCTGTACGGATTAATATG
>DVFV01000096.1 GCA_018713045.1 Candidatus Coprosoma intestinipullorum
CCAGTTTCACCTTTGTCACCTTTGTCACCTTTGTCGCCTTTTTCACCTTGAATACCTTGTAAACCTTGAGGACCTTGTGGACCTTGTTCTCCAGTGTCGCCTTTGTCTCCTTTATCTCCTTTAGGTCCTTGCGGTCCTTCTGGACCTACTGGACCAACTTCTCCTTGAATACCTTGTGGTCCTTGTGGGCCGATAAATTCGCCATTCTCAAGCTTCTTATTTATCTCATCGACTAAATCGTTTGCGCTTTCGGTGGCTTTATCTAATTCGTCTATTGACTCTTGTACTTGATTTAAGCCATTTTGAAGTGCTTGCATATATTGCTCAAATTGAGTCGGTGTGATTTTTTGAGACTCTTCGGCGGTTGGGTCGTAAGAACCTAATTCAACATTGAAATAATCAGGATGAGGACTATAACGAAGTTCTAATTTATCATTGTTTATTTTATAAGCGTAAACGCCAACTAATATTTTTCCTTTTTCTGATAAAATTTCCGCTGGAATCTGACATTCATTATTTATAATTGAAGTCTGATAAGATTTACCGATAAGTATATTTGTGAATAATGCATTAATAACTAAATCAGAAGTGTATTCATTTGAAAAATCAAAGGTTAATTTATTAACGTTGTATTCTCCTTGATGAACCTCATTATTATCTTTATTTAAAATTTTTACAGTATCTTTGGTTGCTTTTATATGCATGTTACTCACCTTCTTTTAATTTAGATAAATCGGCTATACCACCAGCACCCATTGAAGCAACTAAACAAAGTACTAGAGCTTGAAGCAAATTTGGTTCTATCTTTGTAAAATAACAAATTAAACCAGCAATTATACCAATTATGACATTTTGAATTGGTATATATTTACTAGGTACTTTATCAACAAAACATTTTGTAATAGCCCCACATATATAAGTTATTATTGTAATTATCACTACATAAGTTATCTCCATATTATTTTTTCTCCTTTTCTTTTAAAATTTTAAGTATTTCACTTGTCTTTTTATTTTCATTTTGCATGCTTTCTTGCAGTAAATCTAATGATTTTGATAAATTTTCATTATCTTCTTTAATCGATACTAAAAACTTTGAAATATTCTCATTGCTTTCTTTAATAGCAACTAATGTCTGAGTTGTTATTTTTCTGTTTGTAAGCCAGTCGTAGATAAATAAAAAAACTATGATATATCCAACACCATAGTTAAATAGAACTTTAATCACTTCTTCCATTTTCTAAGTTCTCCACTCTATTTTCTATTGCTATAATTCTCTTTTCAACTTGTTTCCAACGTTCATTACCTGCTTCTTTTCGATTTTCATAATCATTATTTTCAAAAAGAGCAAAACAAACATTGGCAATCATAAATATAATTAATAAAACAACCATCACAGTTGTTCTTTTTGTATTTTCCATAACATCATTTCTCCTTTATCTCGAATAAATCTTTACTCTTGTTCCTTTATGAAATTTACCATCATTTCCTATAGAAAATCTTATACTCGTTATGTTTTCTATAGGTGTTGTATTACCACCTTCCATAAGTGATATTGCGTTATCGCCTGAACTTGATGAATTATAATTAACTCTATAGTTCATCTTATAAGAATTCGGATTATCAACTTGTTTCAGTAATCTTAAATCCATTGTTATAAAACTAGGATAATCACTAAATTGTGTGCCGTGTGTCCAATAATATATCCCATTTATACCCGCTCTATATGAACCGTTCATATCTCCATCTGCATCTATAGAACTACCACTTCTGGCTGCAAATGCATAGAAATAATATTCATTTCCTATATCATTCATTTGTATGCAAACATCATCATTAGTTGTACAAGAAAACGTAAGTTCAACTTTATAAAAACCGCCGTCTTTTAGAATATCTAAATCGTCTATTCTTATTTCGGAGCTTTCATTATCTAATACATATTCTCTAATTAAACCTCTTTCTGACTGACTCTCGATATTTAATTTCCCTTTAATATTTACGTCTCCATGGAATGTCTCTAAATAGTTATCATCTGGCATTCCACCAACACCGATATGATAATTACCATCATAATCCTTAGAAATAGTGTCTAAAAACTTTCCAGGGTCAACAGACGTGTCTAATTGATATGTTCCGACAGATATATCTAAATCTTCTCTTTCTAATACAGTTGGATCTAAGACAAAAGCGTCTTTACGATAAATACCATCGGTTAATCTAAATTGAATTTGAACAGAATCATTAACAGGAAATTTTGTAGCAACAATTTCTTCTGGTGGCCCTTCATGTTCCTCAGTGATTAACCAATCACTTATACCTATATTATTGTTTTCGTCAATTATAATTACGTCAGATGGAATATCCCACCAAATAGACCATTTTACTTGACCATCAGTAATTTCTAACGGATATCTAAACTGGAGCTGTCGAATTTCATTTTTTAGACTTCCTAAATCATCATTTTCCCAATTTCCGTTCCATATACTTGCATTTAAATTTAAGGATACCTCTTCGCTAATGCCATCTGACCTTTTTAGTTCAATATGGTCAATTTTAGGAACAACATAATCGCTTACTTTTAATTTGTATGTTTTCGAAGTTTCTAATCCTCTTGAATCTATCACAGTAAGTATCAAATCTACATTACCTGATATGCCATTAGGAACTGCAATACCACTATCCAAAAAATCATCTTCACCTCTATTAAATTCTGCAATATTACCATTTAAATTTATACGAAATTTCACTAAATTTGCACCTTTTTTCCCTATATGGTCATCAGCTCTATAATGTTCCACCGTTAAATTTCCAAAACCAGAAATTATTGTTCCAGTAGGCAATATCTGCGTAACTGTACCACCCATCTGGTCGTTTCGCCAATATTCATAATGTAAAAACAATTGTGTTGGAAACAATGGATAACACTCTTCTTTACGAATACTGCATGTTGAATAAGCCGAATTTGTTCCTATGTTTGTCGAACCGTTATAAGTAGTACACTTAACCTCAACAGTACAGGTTTGTTGCGTAGGCATAGAGTTATATACCTGTTCTATTTCATCATCAGTAAGCTGAACAGTAACAGAAGTATCAATATGTTCTAGTGTTCTAATAGTTTGACCATTAATTATCAATTCAATAGTGTGAGTAAATCCGTCCCACGTTCTATTTGTATTGATATTAATTAAATCTCCAATTGTGAAATTATTAACAGATGGATGGCTAGCTCTTTGAATGGTTGGTAAATTTATCCAACCAGATACTGAACCACCACTAATACCACTAACTCCGCTTATATTAAATTCCCCTTGCAAAGTAATGCCCTTAGTACCATCTGCATTATGCCAAATTGTATAAGTAGCTTCTTGAAGTAAATAGCTCTGTCCGTTTCGTGTATCTACATTTCCATTACCACCTACTACATTGCCGTTATCATATTTTATACATCTATATTGCCGACCATTTAAATTATAAGCACTATTTGCATATCCGTCATTACGTCTTACGTAAAGTTTTGCATTTATAGTTGAAGTGTTATTGTTTATATCTTGACTCAGTAAATTCCATTCTATCCATACATCATATCTTCCAGCATTGGAACCCCAACAAGAACCATTAATCGTTGCCATTATTATCACCTTTCTTTTAGTCTTTTATATATCTGACATAAAAATCACTACTGCCTATAGTTATCTTTTTATTTACTAATTCTTGCTCATAGATTTCAGTACACTCTAATGTTTTAGTTTTCGTTCCGTCGGCATCAAAATACGTTATCCTATCTCCAATTTCGTTTCTACTATAGTTTCTTATATCTAGGCCTTGTGATCCAAGCATAACTGCAGTATTACTACCTGCTCCGTAAATTATTAATCCTAATTTATAAAACTTCATAACTGTTGAGCTAATTTCTCCTGATGCTGGTTCCCATGAAGTCTTATCTCCCTTTGCAAGCATTAAATCAGTAACTAATGAAGTACCAGTATCAACAAGAGAAGTAGAAGAAATTTCTAATACTAAATTAGCAGTATCTGCAACAAATGTGAAAGAGTATTCTTGTAATTCGATACTCTCTGATATCTCTTGCTCATAAATAGTATCATTACCTAATAATCTAATTTTTAACGTTGTATTTTCATCGTTTGATGCTTTATATGACAAGGTATAAGTTTCTCCTATAAAAATATTTGTAATATTATCATTAGTAGTTGTAGTATTAGCATTAGATAGTTGTAGTTTAGAAGCAGATACCGTTTTACCAACTAACGACTGGTCATATCCACCAAAAATTGTACCGGTTTCAGAGTCGTTCCATAAACTATTTCCAAACAATCTAACAGAATTATTTATCATATTAGATCCGCCAGTTATTTGTATAGATGAAATTATGCTTTCCGCAGTTTGTGTAACCTCACTAAGCTTTTCCGTCATATTTTCGTCAATTTCAGTTAATGAAGTTTTTATATTATCTGTTTCCATGGTAAGGTTTGCAATTTCAGATGTATTACCATCTGTTTTCTGAGTTAACAATTCAATTTTCCCGCTTTCTTCATCCAACAAAGCATGTAATCTTTTTATTTTATTTGGAGTAGATATTTTTTGAACATTACTCATTTTTTTTGAAGAATTTAATGTTGTTTTAATATTACCAATAAACCCCATGTTATAATTCCATGATGATTTTTGAATAAAAGTTTGTTTTCCCATAAATTTAATAATATCTCCAGTATCCCAAGCTGGATCTACTAGCATTTTGAAATTTGCACTTTGAAAGTGTAGTCCGTTTAAAGCGTTGTATATATTTTCTACTTCGGCTTCAGAACAAACAAAAACATTCTCATCGCTCAAAAAGACAACTTCACCCGTATCATCACCAAAAGACCATTTATTAACAGCATTTTCATAAGTAACACCTGTGATTGTCTTTAAACTATCATAATCTTCAAGTTCAATTAAATCTTCTTCATCCTCAGTTAACGTGATAACATCAGCATCACTAAAAGTATGAATACACAATTTGCCATTTCTATCGATTTTGGCGTATCCGCCTGCTCTTTCAGCTAAAAATTGAATATAATTTCTCGCAGTAATTGTATTATCATAAACATCTACTTGAACATCACCATTAATAAAACTATCACTGCCAACTTCTACATTACATTTTTTGCAAATATCCTGATAAAGTTCATATCGAGTGCATGGTACAACATCGCTACCATCATAATTAATATCAAGCCTATTCATATAATCATATAAAGTAAATTTAGTATATTCCGCAGCAGATGTATCAGGCTCTTTTCCTACATCATAAATTCCTATCGGTATCCATTCAGTAGTCCCATCTTCAAGTATTTGTCCATAATCGATAGATACTGAAGTAATATCTTCTGGTTTTACTTTAAATCCTCTATTATCCATAGTTAATTTTACAGTTTGAATAATAGCACTTCCGAGAGCGAAGTTCTCGCTCTCGAAACAACTATCATCTAATTTAAGTTCTTTTAAATAATTATAATCAATTTCTTCGCCATTCATTTTAATACGAATGTTGCTAAGTGGGTCACTTGAAAAAACTCTTTTCTTATATAAATCAGAAGTCTTATATGCCATTATTGACCATTAACCTTTTTCTTTTGAGTCACACTAAAAGAAACTTTCCATTTCGTTTTATCAGTGTTTTCTGCACTTTCAGTACTAATCATATCAACTTGCCTTTTAGAACATCTAAAAGGTGCTGATAAAACTTTACCACCTAAAATTGGACATTTAAGTTCTAAATTCATAGGATTTTTCCAAGTCTCAGACATTAATTCTTCTGCCTCAGCTTCTGTTAAGTAATTCCATGTAAAAGAGGCTTTAACAAGCCCCTTAGCAATTACCTTATCAATAAGCGAAGCATTAGCAGTAGATCTATAACTATCTACATCAATATCTTCAATAGCAAGAGAAAAAGAACCCGGACTTTTCATAAGTTTACCATCACTTTTCCAAACCATTAATAACCACCATCCTTAATAATTTGTACACCTTTAATTTTTTGCTGTTCATTAATATACTCAAGGTTTTCATCCATAATATTTTTGCCCAAATAGTTAATGCTTAATCTATCAACTCTAGTACCACCTAATTCAAATTCAGATAATACTTCTCTAAAGCTATCTTTCATAAGACTAACTGGTGAAGTAATTTCTGGGTTACTTTTAGCATTTGAATATTCACCGAAAATGGCTAGTGTTTCATCATACGCAACATTACCTTTTTCTAATCTAGGTAAAGATACATTGCCAATAGTTTCAAATTTAAAGTTCTTAATTCCAACAGCCTTTAAAACTGAATTTCCTACCTTGGTAAGTGGCTTTAGTAGAGAATTAAGACCTTTGATAACAAAATTAATCATTGATTCGAAACCACCAATGATAGCATTTAGTATATTTTTTATAATACCCCAAACTGAGTCAAAAGCAATTTTAAACACGTTTTTTATGCCCTCACAGACATTTGACACTATATCTTTTAAACCATTAAAAGCTTTATTCCAATCACCAGTAAATACACCCTGAATAAATTCTAAAACACCTCTAGCAGCGTCAATTATATTATTAATCAGTTTAGACACTTCTTTGATAATTGGTTCTAAATACTTTTCAATTTGATCAATTATTTTATCGATTATCGGGTTTACAGTATCCCAAACAAGTTTAATAGTATTGATTAAATCACTAATCAAATCTAATAAATTATCTAAAACAGGTTTAGCATATTTCTCATACATTTCAACAAGCCAAGCAGCTATATCTTTAATCCATTTTAAAATATCATCTATAACTTGAAAGATAGCATCTAATGCTTTTTTAAAATCTTCACTTGTAACCCATTCAAGTAAACTATCTTTGATAAGTTTAGAAAATTCTAATATGCTTTTAACTACATTTAAAACACTTTCAATTGAACTCTTAAAAACATCACTAAGCACCCATTCTTTAAAATAGCCACCAACAGTATTAACAATCTCTGCATTTTCATTAATATTATCAAAAATAAGTTGAATAATCTGTTCGCCAAGACCTGTCTGTGCCCACACTTCAGATACACTGTTAGCTATACCACCAACGATATCAAAAATGTTCGTAAAACCAATTAATATATTATTTACAAATTCCTCACCAGTACCATTAGTCCAAACATTTTCAAAACTTTGATATATTGCACCTGCTAAATCAACAACATCACCTGTTGCATCTTTTAAGCTATTAATAACTCCTTGACCATAAGTATCCCATGAAGCTTTGATTGGTTCAAAAAGTTTCTTTGCATGTTTCTGAATTACTGCAAATGCACTTTTTACCTTATCAGCAAACGCATCAACTGCACTTGTATCAATAGGTTCAACAGTTATAGGCTTATAATCATTGCTACTACCATCATTGCCACTATTCGTATTTTGATTAGTAGTTAAATTATTTAAATCATCAAGACCACTTAATTGCTTATTTTGTTCTTTTTGAGCTTTAGTTGCTTTATTAGTCGCATCGGCTTGACTTTTTAATCCTTTAGCATTAGCCCTAGCTACCAAATCAATACCGGTTAAAGCTTTCACGAATGCAGCTATGTAACTAACAACTTTTGCAAAAAGATTAGCTACATATTCAAGTGCTGGAGCAAGTAATGAACCTAATACACTCCACGAATTTTGAATACTATCCGAAAGTTGAGTATCATAAACTAAATAAGCTTGTGCAGCCTTGCTAACTAAAGAATAAGCAGTTTGAATACTAAGCAATCCAGCTGCAAATCTTTTTATACTGCCTATACCTTTTTCAAAAACACTTCCTAAATTACCAAGTCCCTTCGAGCTTTTATTAACATCGTCCGTTTTTTTCTTAAGATTTGTTAGAGTACTAATTATTCCCTTTACACCACTAGTTGCCTTGCTAGTTCCAGATTTTATTGAATTAAATAAATTTTGAACTCTAGAACCCACATCTATAATTTTGTCTTTAATCATATCAAAAGGAATAGCCAAAGAATTACCAATGTTTCCAAGCTTACCCATACCTTGAGAAAAAGCATTTTTAACGCTATTAGTTACATCTTTAGTTTTATTTAGTAAAGGACTCGTATTTATCCAATTACTTGTATCTATAGATAAAGAAGATATTTTAGATATTGCTTCATTAACTGCTGCACTAATTTTTGAAACAATAGGATTAGCATTTATTTTTTCAATAGCACTATCAATTGAGTTTGTAATTGTAGGGAATTGTCTTTGAATTTCACCTATAACATTATCAAAGGCTTGTTTTAAAGTAGTAATTTCTTGGAGCGAAGCATTAGTGTCAAGCTTAGGTGCTGAGCCACTACCTTGAACATCAACTTTAGCTGTAGTAGTTCCCATACTACTTTGTAAATTAGCAATTTGTTTTTGTGCTTCAGACAAATCTACTTTAGGTTTTATTTCTTCAGTATCAAATGCTTTTATTTGATCCATGAAATCCACTACTTCATCGACATTTTCAAGTTTTACTCCAATACGACCATCAGAAACTTTTAAAACATCATTGAATTTAGCTTTAATTTCATCTAGTTTCTTAGTATCAATGCCATCAAACATACCATTAAATACATAAGTTGATTTTGATTTTAAACTGTCCATAGTTTTTGAAATATCTTTGCTGGCATTATTGACTACTTTCTTAGCGTTAGCAATTTCTTTACTTATATTAGAACTTAAATTTATTTTGTTTGTATTATTATTTAAGTTTTGTAATTCTTTTTTTACTTCATTTGTAAATTTTTTGATATTTGAGCGAGCTTCTTCTACTTTAGCTTTTATTACGATTTCTAATTCTTCTACTGTCATAAGCCACTATTTTCCTTTCCTTGACCGTAGATTCCTTATTTGTTCCTCATACGATTGAGGTTTATTTGTATCAAGCTCTTCTCTAAATAATTCTCTAAATACATCTTTAATAAGAGATTTATTTTTTGGCCTACTCCATGACAATGCACCTATAATTTTATTTGCCATCGCTTCACAAATAACGATAGTATCTTTTCTTTCTTCTTTTCTGAATTTTGCACATGCTTCTACATAGGTTTTAACGTCTCTATAAGTAGAATTCCAAAATTCATTAGGCATCATTCCACATTGATATGCCAATGGCTCAATTTCGTAAATTAAATCAATAAAATCTAAGCTTTGTAACCGCGAAACTCCTCTGATACGACGTCTGTAATAGCTTTTTCTGTTGACTGTGAAATCATCTTTTTCATGTCTAATCCCGCCATCGGATTGTCCATTGCTGATTTCAACTGATCCTTCGTCATCTTCTCGTTGAAAAAACCCATCTCATTAATTGCTTCACCGAGTTCATTAAATAAATCATTATAGCTTTTATTTTGTTCACTTCTAATAGTATCTATAAAATCGTAAACATCATAAACGTTATTAAATGGTTTGCCTTTTCTGTCTTCATTTTCAGCAAAACTATAGATAATATTTGCTAAACCTTCGATATTTTTATCATTTACAACACTAAAAAAATATTCATTTAAATTTTTAGCCTTATTTTCTTTTGTCATTGTAACAATTTTACGCGTAGTAGGTACTAATTCTACTGTTTTATTTTCTGTTTTTAAAATCATTTTCATTCCTCTTTCTAATTTAATTAAAATAAAAAAGGTTTCCCATAGATTACTCACTAACTGGGAAACCTTTACTCTCTAATACTTCACTACTTCTGTAAAGTGTAATATTTTCTTGAAGCATACCACCAATTTCAATAGCATCCATTCCCAAATCGCAGTCAGCAGTAAAGTAAAATGTTAACGGTTTACCTGCTTCTGATGCTGTTGCATCTGGTAATTTAATAAACCAATAACTATCGTTATTAGCATCTGCTAATTCTTTTAATTTATCGTGCTGATTTTCTGTGAATAAAATAGGAATAGTCAAAGTCTCAGCTTTTCTACTTCCTTTTGCTTGTTGCTCTTCATTCAAATCTAACGCATTATAAGTAATCGCTTCCTTAGCTTGTTTTAATGCTGGAATTGATTGAACATAAGCGACCTGCGTTCTTTCTCCATTCAATGTTGGAGCATTCCACAACGTAGTTAATGTACTAACTTGTGGTTTCATACACATCTTCCTTTCTACTTCGTTCTATCAAACGAATTTGTTAATCCATTAAAAAACACCTCAAAAGAATATCCTCTTCGGTGCTTACTTGTAATCTCATCATAAAGTTCGGTTGGAGTGCCTACTTTAGTAAGGTTTAAATCTCTTAGTTTTATCGCAACTTTATCCATAATAGCCATAGTTTCATATTTGCTAGTAGACCAGACTTCTATACTAATTTGAAACCGTGTTTTTACGGGTACTTTATCTTCAGTTATAAGAATACTTGATAAAGTATTACCAACAGTTATACATGGATACTTTGCATTTGTATCAGGATTTGTTAATAAAGTGTTATATCCTAATTCCTCAACTGAATTTTCAACAATTCGAGTAAACTCTTCTTCAGTAAGTTCATGTATCATAGCTCTTTATCAATCCTTTCTTTTAATTCTTTAGATAAAACTTTTTTTGCATTATCTCTCAAATAAAAAGCTGTTGGTCTCATAAATGGTTTAGGCGACTGTGGATGCATAATAAAAAACTCCTTACCATTAATCATGATTGGAGTTCCAAAGTCTCTAGGAGCTTTATCTACTGGCAATAACCAATATTGATAACCGCTTTTTAAGAAAGTTTTAGTAGTTCCTATATGCTCCATTTCTGCTTCTGTACCTGTACCATATTCAAGAAATAAAGCATGACTAAATTTCTTCTTGTCTGTATGAAGTCTTCCTATAACATAATTTTTATCTGACTTTGTTTCATACGGTATCATGCTCTCATCTTTTGTACCAATTTTATTATCAAATGCAACTTTTTGACCATCTTTAAGCACTTTTTCCATTGCTTCCATGGTGTTTTTTTCGAGATTATTTGCTATTTTATTAAGCTTTTTTTCTAAAGAATCAAGGCCTTTAATTTGTATATCCAATTTAACTTCCTTTATAAGTATTACAAATAATCAAAGTAGTTGTACCTATTTTAGTAACTGAATTAACAAGATATGGAGGTTTACTATTATCCGGAAGTTTTTCAAAAGATATACCATCATTTTTATTAACATCAACATTTTTTGTTGTACGTAACTTGATAGTTTCATAATCAATTACTCCAGAGCTATTTCTATCTAACTCATTAACATCTTGTTGAGCATTTAATTTAACAGTATTTTTATATTTCCAGTTATTAGAAACCTCGCCATCTTTTTTTTCTTCAGTTTTCTGATAAACATAAACATCTGTAAGTAAAGCTAATCTCATATAACTTTCCTCACAGAAATAACATCACGTTTCAATTTAGTCTCAATATCATCATAACTGTCAGAAATACTTCCTACAGTTTCAGATGCTTTTCCTTCACTACCTCTACGAATATAGGCTGCTTTTACAGCATTATAGATATATGGATAAAGCTTTTCATCTTCGGCTTTTCGGTTAGAATTATTTGCGGCAATAGTTCCATAAAGTTCAATAAAGTTTTTAACAACATCTTCATCTTCTTTTTTATAATTATCGCCTAAATCTTTAATGATTTTATCTAACATTCTAACACCTCACTTTATTCTCCATTTTTTTCAGAGTCTTCTGTTTCTTCTGGATTTTTAGAGTCATCCATTTTATTTGAATTTTCTGATTTTTTAGAGTTTTTATTTTGCCTAATATTATTTTTAGTCTCTTTTATCTCAGTGTATTGACTATCTTTTTCAAAGTATTTAGCAATACTATCAACATTTACATTATAAATTACTCCCTGTTTATTTTTAAATTTACGCATTTTTATTCTC
This sequence comes from Candidatus Coprosoma intestinipullorum, assembly GCA_018713045.1. Classification (GTDB taxonomy): domain Bacteria; phylum Bacillota_I; class Bacilli_A; order RF39; family UBA660; genus Coprosoma; species Coprosoma intestinipullorum. The sequence goes on from DVFV01000096.1 coordinate 11,901, forward strand.
CTTTCTTATTTTAAGCAGTTGCTTTTGAAACATAAATAGCTGCTTTTTTATTATTTCTAACAAATGCAGTAAAGTAGATTCTACCTTCTACTAATGAACCACTGACGCCTGGTGCATCGGTATGAATTTTATATTCAGTAAGTTTAGCTGCAAAAGTAGTAGCTACTGGATGTGCTAAGATGAAATTAACCTTTTCTGGTAAAAGTCTTGCAGGTACTTTTTGAATTAAGTCCCCATCCATTTCACCAACAACGCCTTTAATTCTCATATTTTGTCCAATCTCAGTATCCAATACTGCTCTGTCATCAGCTTTTAAATTCTTGTGAGTAGTAGGATTTAACACAGCAACACGTCCTTGCTCAGGAACACTAGCTTCATCTTGTATAGCATTAGCAGTTGCTAAACTATCATAAGTATTTTGAGCAGTAAGATCTTCAGTAGCAGTAGTTCCAGCATTATCTGCCATTTTCTGATAAACATATTTATCTACATATGGAACAACTTCTTGATCTAACTCTCTAGCAAGTGCTTTACCTGCATTTAATGCTCCAAGAGTTTCATCTTCATCCATTTTATCAATTGTGAATGTAAATGACTTATCCTCTTCCATCTCAACTTCTTGAATAGAAGTATCTAAGTCTTCTGGTGTACCGTATCTTGAAGTCCCAGCCGTATTTCTACCATAATCGTTTAATGGAGCAGTACCTACTGTATAAATAGAAATAGAATGAGTACCGATAAAATCATAATCGCTATTTACAACTAATGAACTTTTACTTTCAGTTTTGAATTTTTCATCGACCACTGGACTAAATTTTTTAGCTAAATTAATCGCCATATTATCACCTTTCCTTTACTTATCTTTTTTTGTTTGCAAAATAATCATTAAATCCTTTTAAATAAGGGTCTGATGTTGTTTTGTTATCATCAACAGCCTTTGGCGGATTTTGTTTTAATTTGTCTTTTAAATAGTTATCCAAGTCTTTACTTCTTAACTCTGTAAATTTATCAATCTTCTGTTTGATACTTTCAGCAGTTTCATGTGCATAATCTAAATCTTCAATATATCCGATAGGTAAACCTTTTTGATTTGCATATGAGGTTGCCTCTGTTTTAAGTGTTAAGGAATTAACTTGGCTCTTATATTTTTCTGCTTCTTTTCTAGCAGTTTCTAATTCATAATTAAGTTTTTGTTCAGTGTCCATTTTTGCTAATTTTTCGGCTTCATTTTTTTGGTTTTTGGCTTCTTCTAATAATTCGGCTTTAATCTTTTCTCTTTCGGCATTAACAATCTTGTTGAGTTCATCACGTGTATAAGTTTTTCCTGTGTTAGTATTACTACTATTACTTTGGTTTTGGGTATCCTTTTGAGCGTCCCCATTTTCTCCTGACGTCTCGGTGTCAGTTACCATATCATTGCCTTCATCAGCAAACATTTGAATGTTTAAAGGCATAAAAAATTTGTTATCCATTGATAACCCTCTCTTTCTTTTACGGATAGAAATTATCCAAACAGTTGCTAAAGGCAACTAATCTAATTCGTTACGGTGAATTAAGCCAAACAAAAAACACCTCAATACGGGTGTTTAGTGCTTTATAAGCACTGTGAGAAATACCAAGTTCTACGGTCAAATAAATACTTGATAAATCTCACACTACTTATAAAGTAGTGCATAATAAAAGACACTTATTCAGTATCTAATGTTATTTCCAATTCTTTAATTCTCTTTTTTATATACTTAGCAAGTTCTTTATGAAATTTATCTCCGTATGTATAGCTTTCATTTTCGTCTTTAAACTTAATTTTTTTTACTTTTTCAAAATATTCCTTATACTTTTCATCAATTTCTTTCATTAACATATATTTTTTTTCATCATTAGTCATGTGTCCACCTCTTATAACCAAAATCATATTGATATGAACTTTTAATATTGTCTAAATGGAAAGCCTCATCTTTATTTTCGATTTGTTCTAATTCTTCCATTGTAGGCATAGACATTTTAAAATTCTTATTACGGTTAAATTCATATATATATTTATAATCAATACCTCTCAACCTACTAATTTTTTCTTCATTAAACATATTCATATCAAGAGAACTAAGAGAAAATCTCGTTTGACTTTTTGGATGATTATGAGTAACAATTGCATCGGTTAAATCTATATCTTTAGCATTAACATTACCCTCAGTTCCGACAAAATGATAAACATTACCATTAGGTTGAATGACATACATATTTTCTATCTCTTCATTAACAATACTTTTTTCATATTCTGCTAATTTCTTATCAAAATCTTTTGGTTTTATTCTCTCGACAAAAGCATCTTGATTAGTTATATTGTACATTTTTTGATACGTTAAATCAATATTATAAGTTATAGTACTTCTGCACCAATGAAAATGATTATCAATAGGTGGTAAATTATCTCCTAAAGATAATCCTTTAGTGCTGTAATTGACTATACGTTTATCCATATCACTATATCTTCTGTAATTATTTACTTTATCTAACGAAAATATCTGGCCATCTAAAGAACTACACATTTTTGTAGTCTTATCATCTATTTCAGCAATAAATCTACATTTTTTTACATTGTTTTGTAATCCCGCTTCTAAATAACTCTCATTAACCATTGTTTCAGCAACATTTACGATTGCACCGCTTTTAAGATTGTCACTAATTATTCTATTGCTTTGTTTTCTAAGTAAATCTTTATAAAAAGCGTTATCTACATCTAATTTTTTTTGTAATTGAATATTAGCTAATGTTTTTTTATATAATTCATCAGCATTGGACACAGCTAAAGAAAGTAAATATGTTCTATAAGTTGCATCTAATATAGGAATATTCATAAGTGTATACCATATAGGCAATTTAAAAGGCACTAACTCTTTAATTTTAGGTTGTGCCTTTTTTATATCTTCTAATCCTTGATTATAAGATATTTCACAAACGCTATATAACAAATTATCTGTATATTCTAATAATGTTTTATTTTCTTCAATATATATACCCTCAATCATTATAGAAAGCATTTCTGCATAAGTAACATTCTTTTTATTTAAGATTAATCTAGCTTCATAACCAAAATAATCAGTTAATAAGCCTTGATCTTGTAAATCTTGAATATATCTATCTAATCTATTTTTTTTAGACTTAGGTATAGTTTTGTTGATATCTTGATAAGCAAAATCAACACTATTGAATATATCTTGCAGTTTATCTTGAGTTTTACGATTAAGCTTTTTATATTTGTCTAAATATTCAGAAAGCTTTTCATCTATTTCTTTCCATCTTTCATTAAGTAGTTGTTCATTATTCATTTTATAAACACCTACTTATCTTCTTTGTCTTTCTTTTCTTTATTTGTGGAATTTTCTTTATCATCTATTTTCTTTTCTTGTTCTGCTTCAGTGTTATTTTGAACATCATTTATTATTTGATCACTAGATTTCATTGTATTAATCTCATCTTTTCCAGTTTGTTCTTGTAAAGTGGTTTCTCCTATATCTGCACCACCAGCTTCCAACATTTTCATACGCTTAATATTAGCAAGCATATTATCTTCGGCTTCACTGTCTTTCTTATTTTTCTCATCAAGATAATTATATCCAATCTTCTCAATGATGGTTTGTTCTGACAAGATGTTTTGAAGTTTTAACATACTATCAATAACTTCATCATTGTTTGCTGGTAAATTTTTAGGTAAATCTATATCAATATCTCTAGCATCAAATTTTGTATTCTTTTTAAGATTAATTCTCTCAAAAATAAGTTTCCAACGTCTTTGATATGCTTTTTTAAGCTTAGATATTACACTTGCAGTCATCATATTCATGATGTAGAATTTTCTATCAATTGCACTTGCATTTAAATCTGTGCTATTAAATGCCAAATCTGACGTATTTGGAATACCTGCCAATTGGAACATTAAATTCGTATAAACCTTCAAAGTTTCTACTGCTCCATTACTGTCTAATGGCTTTGTAATCCAATCTACATCGCCACCCTCAGCAACATATAAATTCAAAGCCTTTTGAATATATTCATCTTCTTTTTTTCTAGCTTCATTTACAATCGTTTTAGTTTTAGTAGTTCCATCTTCATTTAAAACTGGGTTACCTTCTTCATCTTTTACTTCAACCTCAGTAGTTATAGGGTTCTCAGGCATATAACCACTAAATTTTAACTTACAATCAGTATCGTTATACTGAAATGTATTCCTAATATTCTTTATTAATGTTTCAAAGCATTGAATAATATCCTCACAAGGTTCAAATATAGCATAATCAGTTTCTACTGCGATAGCTGGAACATCTCCCCAATTATGGTTTTGATTATCTGTTTCAGTTACTTCTTTATAGTTTTCGGTAATAGAATATGTTTTAGTACCGTTTTTATCGGTAATCTCACACTTATGGATAATTCTATCGTTTATATCGCTTTCATCCCATACACGTACTAAAGCTATTAAATTAGCAGGTATACTATAATCCCAAAGTGCTACTGTTGATAAAGGACTATATTTAGAATAAACTATCTCATTATCTTTATTTTCGTAAAGTATCTCATAGCAACTTGTTAATTCTAATAAATCATGCACTAATTCATGATGTTCCGTAGTGTCATCATTAAAGCCAGTAACATAATCAATTACAAGTTCCATGGCAGTTTTATATTCTTCATCGCCTACTTCTCTATCAAACAATTCTTTAAGAAGTTTTTTCTTGTCATCTTCTTGCGAACAAGTAACTGAATAAACTGGTGTACCACTTAAATAACCTGCTGCTATATCTGTTAAGAACTTCTCATAACTAACCACAACATTACTCTTTTTATTTAACTCTCCATCTTCTTTTTGGCTAACTGTGTACATCAATGTTTTATCATCGGCTTTTCTGGAGTATTTAGCATGTAATTGTTTCCTTTTTTCTAATACGGGTTGTATCTTTTGCATCAATTTCGGAATAGTTTCTCTTATATTGTTACTGTCAGTAATTGTTTCTAGATTGCTAATTCTTATCATCGCCGTATACCTCCTCAAAATTAAATCTTTCTTTTTTGTCCACAATAAAAGGCTTACCTCTTGCAATAGATAAAGCCTTTTTAGTTACCTCTTTAATGTTTTCTTTTTTCATATTTATGTAAAACTTATATCTTTTCTTTTTATCAAGCCATAAACCACCCATAGTTCCTACTATATTAGGCACTGTATTATCTTTTGAATGGTTATCAAATATGATTAACTCCTCATCATCTTTAAGCGGTAATAAACTGCATAACACATCATGTATATAACTCTCACTTTCATCTGTCACAACTATATAACTTTTCATCTATAACACTCTCCTATTACTGAATTCCCATTTTCTTTGAATTGTATAATCTTCAATTGCGTATCTTGCTGCATCTATTGAATGGTTATTTTTATCGGGATACTTACTTACAAAATTTCCGTATTTATCCTTGTCATATTCATAAGTACTAAACTCTCTTGCTGTATTTGGACATCGTTTATTATCTATCACTATTTCTTCTAAATTCTGTAAAAATCTAATGCCATAGTCAATACTATCAGCACCTTTTTTAGCACCTTTAACAAGTAACCCATATGCTCTTAACTCATCAATACTCTTTGGCTCTGCACTATCACAAGTAATATAACTATGCCCTATCTTAATTCTTTTAATTTCATCAGCTAGTTTCTTGTTGCTCATACCAACTTTATATATTTCGTTAAAAATAAAAAGTCTTTTTCTTGTCTTATCATATTGCATTTGCAAATAACAATCAGGGTCTACTGCATATCCGAAGTCATTACCATCAAGTATATTATCAAATTGTTTTATTTCTTTATCAGTAATTTCTCTGATATGAACATTAGTAAATACTGCCCCACCTGTTCCAGTAGGTTCTCCTAAATATTCATTACGATATGCAAGTTCATTAGTTTTCTTTAAATGTTCGGCTTCGATTATAAATTGCTCGCCAAGCCACTCAACTGGTACATCTAAATATGTACTAGAATGTACTATTCTATCTTCTCTTTCATTTAGTACTTCTGTATTTACCCAACTTGATAACAATTTGGGCGGGTTGTACGAATAAAATACTTGATAACCACTACCACCACGCAATAATGATTGAAGTATATTTCTGACTTCTTCCATGCCAAAGAATTCGTCTAATTCTTCAAACCAAACATATTTACAAAAACCTTTTTGAAACTTAGTAGATTTTAGTTTTCTATAATCATCTTTATTGTTAGAACTTCTAAACTTAATAACTTGTCCTGATGGTTTATATTTTAATTGTAATGGACTTACTTTAACATCCCAATATTCAGATACTTTTAACTGTTCTATGCCCCAAATAATTTGAGCATAAACGCTATCTGCTAAAGTATCGCCTACTTTTCTTAAAACAACGGCATTTGAAAATATTCCGTTTTGAAAATCTAGCATTATCTTTAATGGTATAGCTATACCTATAAAACTTGATTTTGTACTACCACGCCCACCTTTTAACCAATAATGTGTATGTCTTTCATCTAACACATCATCTAATAAATCGTAGAAAGGTTTTGCGATTATATTATAGGGGTTCATTCTTTAGGCCGCTCTATTTTAATAACAGGTGGGTTAATGTTTTGAATTTGTTCAATTGGCTTTTCACCAACTGTATCTCTTAATAGTTCAAAGGCTCTCGTGTTTCCTTTCTTTGTTTCTTTTATCATAGCTTTAATCATAGCTTCTAAAGTTTTATCATCTAAATTATCATTAATAGCTTCTCTAAAGGTTTTTCTCATAGCTCTAGCTTTACCACTAGCAATACCACCTTTCCGCCCATACTTTCGAGCTTCTTCCGAGGTTAAGATTTTTAAATTTTGAGTATTTGCCATAATATCACCTTCTTTATTGCATAATAAAAACCGCTTATGCGGTTAATAACTAATTATTGGCGGTCTGTATGAGAATTGAATTCATCTTGCATACGTGACAGGTATGTGTCATAACCATTAGACCAACAGACCAACAATGTATCAATGAACGGACTCGAACCGTAATCCCACGCATTTTTACGTGCCTCTATACCATTTAGGGGACTGTTTCCACAAACAGTTAAAAATTTCAAGGAGTCGAACCTATCAACATCATTGATACATAAAATAAGGGATAATTAATAATATTTACAGGCACTGTAATAACAAATAAAATGGTGTGGTGCGGATTAACAACGATTACTTAAGCTCTCTTTTACTTTTGGTTATGATTTTCTCGCTAGCAAATACTTCTCATCACCGCACGTTGACCCCCCATTATTTACTATTACACTACCTATAAAAGATAGTGTTGTAATATTGGCACTACATCTCACTAAAGGAGGTGTAATGGTGCTAAATTAATAGCACCTTACTGACGACATATAAATTGACAATTAGAGGATAAAATGTGTTTATTTTAAAAAAACTACATAACAATTATATCGTCAGTAAGCTACTATAAAGTAGCTTTCTCAATTAACATTATAAGAGTTGAATAGAAAAACACAATACAAGAATACAAAGGGACTGGCATGACAACCCAGTGTAGAAATTTTATTAATCTCTACATTATAAACTTTATCACCAAATTTACTTGCATTTCACTGGCATTTTATAATTTTTTTGATTTTTTTATTGTAGACTCTCCATACAGTACTAACATCGACATTATAAATTTCTGCTGTTTTTTCAACAGCCCTTGTTATATTATTTTTTTCATGAGATTTTATTTTTACAACTAACTGAGAATATAGCTCATATTCTATTCCTTGTAATTCAAGTAAATTGGAAGTCATTTTATCTAGTGTTTTATTTAGCTTGTCAACATATTCTTTTTGAAGTTTTAATTCTTGATTTAAAGACATGCCTGTATCTTTATTTATTTTATCGCATTCTGCTATAAAAGATAATTCTCTATCCTTAGACATACTACTATGTATTCCAGTTTCAGATTGTTTAGACGTTATTCCAAGAAACCTATCATGCAATAAATTTTTCTTGTCAATTAAATTTTCTAATTTAGCCTGTGCTATTTCTAGTTCTCTCTTCGTATTATTATAAGTTAAAATAGCTCTCATCATTTCACCCCACATTTATATTAACCTAGTAAATTAACATAAAAATCTTCTTTCATTTTAAAATTTTCTTGACTTGTGTTTCTAAATCTTTAAGCAATAAATCACTTGGATTACATTTTCCTAAAATATAATCAATTAAATGCAGTTGTATGTTATAATTTTGTCTTAATTTTTTAACTTTAGAATAACTAATTTCTTCATTATCAATAGCACACTCTAATTTATTCAATCTTTTGCTAACGTTATTTCTATAACTTAAAAGTTCTTTTTCTTTTATCATTTTTTATCTTCCTTTACATATTTATTAAACACATATCCTGGCATCCTCATATCATTCATAGAACTGTTTTTTACATGTTGTCTATACTCTTCCCATGCTTTATCAAACCATGGCTCATTACCATATTTCTCTATTAAATCTTCTAAAATTACGCATACCATTCCTGGTAAATCAACATAAAAATCTTTATTCATCCACTTATTCCTTTCTAAGCAAAGATATCTGCTCTTTCAAACATTTCTTTCGTAACTAATGATTTAACATCGTCAATATTTAATATAGTTTTGTTATAAGCAGAATAGCTTGGTTCTTCTGTAATTATTTTCCTATCTGTAAGGTTTTCATCTCCACACACATCAGGTTCAATTATATCTATCACTTTATAACCATTAACGTAGTCCCCTACTTCTATTAAGTCGATTAAATCGAAACTACACTTTACAATATTGTAAAAATTATCAATTTCTCCCCAATCATCCCATTCATGATATATATCAAATTCTTCATCATATTCTGTATAAAATCCATAATTTGAGTCAGCTGTTTTTCGATGATCATAATATTGAAATATATGACCTTTATCAGATCTTACATACATACCATTTTTTAACTTCACAATTAATCATCTCCATAACTATATATTTTTTAGACGCACATTTTAAAATAATTGCGTCTTAACTAAAAATTTATGAACTTATATCACCAAAATAATCAACTATTGAAAGTGGTGGTTTGAAATATTCTTTAGACGTGTTAAAGACAAATTCACACATAGCACTAACCTTGTTACAAACTTCTTCTTCAGTATATGTTTCATAACTGGCACCCATAGTCCATAACCAACAATGAGTTAACTCATGTCTTAACGTTTGTATTTTTTGTTCTATTCCAAGTTCCTCATTTAAATGAATTATATGGGTTGGGTATTCACAAAGACCAAAAACATATGTACACTTATCATCATGTTCACTATTATATTTATCTATTAGCCATTGTTTAGGCGTTTCTTTTATTTCCCAATTAGTATTATTTAAGTTAAATTCAAATTTACTCATCTTTTACCACCTTACTTTATTATTTCAATAACTTTACCTTTTTCAAGAACAATGACGACATCATAATCCCAAAATTTATTCTTTATCTCATTTAGAATATAGTTAATTACAATATCTTTTGAAATGTTATTTAAATTTTCATTCCTAAAATGCCATATTTCTTTTTTCGTCGGATACATTTCATTTTTATGAATGGGTATTACATCAAGCTGAATTTCATTACTATTTTTACTCATATTTCAATCGACTCCCTTTTTAAATAATTGAATTACATCTTCTCTTGGCAAATCTAATATACGTTTACATCCCTCAAAAGATTTATCTCTAAGACTAATTTTACAATCTTTTCCATTGTCAAGTTGTATCCACCAAACATGTTCCTCATTGTCTAAATTTTGACGAGTATCATAACAAATTCTAATATATTTAAAACAATATCTATTTCTCTCAAAATTTTGATACATGTTTTCCCACGAGTTATTTTTCTGAATGTAATCAAGTAATTTTTTTAAATCTGAACTATTCATGTTCCACCTCTTTCAAAATATCTAATAAATCAACACATATTGCATAAGCATTTGCATTATTTATCGTTTCATCTGCATATCTACCTAATTTATTAATAGCTTTATTAATTACTTCTTTATATTTTTGAATTTTATTCTTTAATCTAAGCTCATTTTGTAAAAGCGTAATACTTGCTTCTTCTAATTCCGTAAACTGTACATTATCTAAATTATTAATATGTATGGTATTACCTTCTGTAACTCCACACTCTTCAAACCTTTTTTTATACATATTATCAACTATGTTTTCTGCCTCTTCTAAGGCTGTTTGTTTTTTACTCATTTATCTTCCACCTTTTCTACTAAACCCGCTTGAATTAAATCGTATATAATGCTTAATTCTACATCAGTGCTAAACAATCCTATGCCTATTGATATAAGTCTACTTTGTTCATATATATATATTTTTTTATTTTCTCTTAAGTTACAACAACGCCTGACAACATCTTTAACATAAATAAGTTTTTGATGTTCAAACCCAAATTTTTCCAATTCTTTTAAATCTACATTATCTTTGATTTTTAACATTTTTTACCTCCATGACATTTAATATTTTTAAAACATAATATTTTTTGTCTGGTTCTGCTCCCCAATCTTCTCTACCATATCCTCTTGTTATTTCAACTTCACATTTTATGGCTGGGATTTCACTCGAATATCCATTTCTAAACATTATTGTTTCATGTGTTTTCAATGGTTTATGAATAGCACCGATACTAACATTATGGTCATATGCTTTACAAAACCTACTGGTATAATATTGTTTAATTTCTCTATATTCTTCTTTCTTTTCGCCTGACTTAATCATGTCAAACCATTTCTTTTTAATCGGTAGTATTAACATCTAACCACCCCAATTCTTCTGCTTGTTTATTTATTGCTTGTAATTCTTTAAAAGACAATTCGACAACTTCATTACTATCATCTGCAAGCCACATTTTCTTCTGTTTTAAATCGAATTCGATTAATTTACATTCGCTAATTTTTTCATTTTGACAAGTTATTCTTAATCCATTACTAAAATAATCATAGTCTAGTTTTCCAAACATTTCTTTAGCCTTCATTTACATTACCCCTTATCTTCCTTAAAATATTTTTCTTCTCTTCTAAGTCTTCTTTCATTTGTTATCACCTTCTATATTGTTAATACTCTTTAAATTCTCCCATCCAACAGATACATCATAACCTAATTTTTTTGCTTGAGAAATTGTTAAAGCTTTCAATTCTATTTTTTTATTTGGTTTCAATGGAATTTCTTTATATTCCCACCATTCAGACCCATCATATTCGTGCCTTTCTAACCACCAATTATCACCAACAACTAACAAATCTTGTGCAACCTCTGGAGCACCATATCCACTATCATATTCCACATTTGCAATATTCAAAAACTCATTAACATCAAAATAAAATTTGTTATTGCCAACCCACTTGATATCATCAATTGTTTTATTGTTATCTCTTAAATAATTTTTTGTTTCTTCTAAAAGATTAGTCATTTATTATCACCACCTATTATTTCTTTATATTTATCTAATATTTCTAAACAAATTCTTTGATGATATCCTGCGTCTCTAATTAATTCTTTGCTTTCATTTTCTAGCCATTCCATAAATTCTTTTTGCTGATTTTTTAATTCTTGGTTTTCTTTCTTAAGCTCTTTATATTCGTAATCTAAACCATGTACTATGTCAGAACATATTGTTATATCAGGTTCTCTATCTAATATTTCAACTAATTGCTCTGATGTTGGTCTATCTTTTATAAATTCATTCATTTACTTATCCCTTTCTACTACATATTTCATAGTCTCAAATTGCTCTTTTGTAACTATAGACTCAATTGGTTTTGTATACCCATCAACATCTTTTCCTGCAATAATATGTAACGTTATACCATCGTAACAGTCGTTAAACAAATAATAATATCCGTCGCCTTTTGAGATTTGTTTGACTTGTTGCCCATTTACATAATCACCGACCTCGATTAAATCAATTAAGTTAAAACTAGGTTTGCTAACTATTTTATGGTCGCCAATAAAAACGTAGTCATCACACCAATTTACTTGTACTGCATATTTGAAAAAAAGTTCTCTAAATTCGTTAATATTTACTATCTTTCCAATATATTGAGTACCATTATTTCCTTTAAATCTGACATACATACCTTTTTTTGGCTTCATTTATTTATCACACTCCTTTATAAGTTCTAAATCTTTTTTTGCAACTTGCATGAAATCAGAATGTGCTATCTTTTTAAAAGCTGGAGTACCATCTATAAGCTTGTTATTTAAGTTGTATAGGCATTTTCTCCAACCACGACCTTTAACATATTCTAGACCTTTAGCAAGTTCTCCTTGCATCCCAATATATATAAAATATTTTGTATCAATATATCCGGAATAATTGTTCCTGTATATGTCACCTATTTTTTTTAACATTGAACCAACCTCTTTCCTCTTTTTTCACTTGTTCTTCTTTTGTATGCTGGTGTTTGATAAAACAATAATGATTTAATCTTTATTCCAAACCGTTTAGATAGTTCATTTAAAGTTCCGATACCTAAAAGTTCATCTCCTTTATACAACGCATACTCTTTAAATTTCATTATCTTTCACCTCTTATTTGTTTTAATACCTTTCTTTTTTCTTCACTATTTAAGTGATTATTTTTCCAAACTTCATCCTCAAGTTCTATAATAGCTTTTGTATCATTTTGCAATTTCATTTTAAAATACTGTCTTGTTAATATAGGTATCCAATATTTAAAATAGTCCATTTTACTCTTCCCCTTTATCTAAATAATCAAAAATATTTGTTTGTGAATCATTTTCTATACTTTCAAGATTTTTACATCCTGTATTAAAATAACTTTCTTTTAATTCACACATAATGGTTTTTCTATTCATTTGTAAACTTTGATAACCAACGCTAAACACGCCAGCAAATGGATCAAAAATTATTTCATTCTCATTACTATACCAATGAACTAATTCTCTAATTAAATCAAGTTGTAAAGGTGTCATATGTTTTTCGTCTTTTTCTTCTTTAGCTAATTTAGTATTTAAAACATTAGTTCTAGATATATCCATCCAACACGGACTAGCTAATTCAGTCCAATGATGAAATTCTTCATCTTCGTTTCTATGAGTAATATGAACCCACTCATCTTCCCTTTCTACTTTCTGCATAATCACAACATAATCAGCCATACCAGTTCTTGTTATTTCTGCAAACTTTTTATAACTATTCCATAAAATACTAGCTGACTTAGTTCTTGTAGCTTCTATTTGTGGATCTGTCCATACAGTTATTTCACCGTGATAAATCCAACCATATTTTTGAAACGCTTTTATCATCATACCTCTAAAATCAATTAGCCCCATTGCTCCATCTCTACCTTTAAAAGTAGGAATTTGCTTTAAATGTAAACATATAAGTCTACCTGGTTTTGTTATTCTATATAATTCAGGTATTAAATAATCTAGTTGTTTAAAATATTCGTCAAGATTTTTTACATTAGAAAAATCTCGAACATCATCACTATATGTATACAAATTTGCAAATGGAAACGATGAAATAGTTAAATCGATAGAATCATTTGGAAGCTGCTTACAAATCTCTACACAATCGCCATTATATGCAATCCAATCTTTTCCACTTTCTGTTCTCATATCCATTTTGGCAACAAAATAGTTTCATTTTCATGTACCTTTTCTTTTACATGTCCATTTACTTCTAATTGTTGTAAATCTTTAACACTTAATGACATGCTATTTTTCATCCTACGTTGTTGCTCTTCCTTTCTTCTAATATTTTCTAATATTGATTTTTCTGTAACACCTAAAACTATATAACTATTTACTTCTGAATTCTGACCAAATCTATATACTCTTCTTAAGGCTTGATAATAATTTTCATATGAATAAGTTAAACCACAAAATATAACATTATGGCAATTTTGAAAATTCATTCCATAACCAAATATTTTAGGTTTACTAATTAATACTTTTATTTCTCCAGTCTTAAATTTATTGCTAGCTTCTTCTTTGAAAGAAATCTTGTCACTTCCTCGAACTTCTACAGCTGATGGAATTAACTCTTTTAATTTATCAGCTTCTTCGTTCATATCTACCCAAATTAAGTATTGTTCATCAGGGTTATTATCAATTATTTCTTTTACTCTTTTAGCTCTTGAATTAATTGTTTTCTTTTTTTCTTTATAAAAAGAAGTAGCACTCATTTGAATATCTCTAAATAATCCTTGAGTTAAATCATCATTAATAATATCAACATCGACTATTTCCTCATATTCATTTAGTTTTGGTAAATCATACCCTTTATTATCAAAACCTATATCGCTAGGTTTTTCTATGTTTAATGCCCAATTACATACCCATTTCCAAAATTCATCTGTTGCGTGTCCTTTTAAACGCCATGTTCCAGTTTTCATATCATTTATAAAATATATACTTAATGCTTGTGCAGTCGTCATTATTCCTAAAAAATCAGCATGATTTAATAATTCCATATAATCATTTGGAGCAGGAGTTGCAGTACAACATAATTTATAAGGCGTATTCTTAAAACAATTTGTAATTTTAGTTCTAATTTTTCCAGTAAAATTTTTTAGAATACTACTTTCATCTAACACGACTCCAATAAATTTTGATGTATCTATTTGATCTAAAATTTCATAATTAGTTATATTAATTCCAGATTTTATTTCTTCTGTTGTTCTAATTAAATTTACTTTTAAATTTAACTTAGGTGCTTCTTCATTAGCTGTTTGATGTGCAACACCTAAAGGTGCAACAATAAGTACATTACCACCTGTTTGTTTACATATTTGATTAGCCCATTCTAATTGTTGAAATGTTTTTCCTAAGCCACAAGCTTCAAATAAAGCACTTTTTCCTTTCTTTAAAGCCCAACTGACACACACTTTTTGCCAGCCAAACAATTTATCTGATAATTCCTCTTTTGGAATATCAAACCCTTTAGAAGTTACGAATTTATTTTTGTTTTCAAGAAATTCTTGATAATTCATTTTGAGCTTCCTTTTCTCCGATAAATTTTAATACTTCTAATCCAAAACTAATAAGTTCATTTGCTTTATAACTATTTAAAATAAACTCTCCAACTACAATACCCATCTGATTAGGCATTTTTTTATCTCGTTTATACAAAGTTACTTTTAATAAATCATCATCTATTCCTAAATAATAAAGTGGCGGTAATGTTACAACTTCATTTATTAAATCTAGTGCTTCGCTTGGTGTCAAAAGACCGTTTAAAGATTTTAAATAAATGAAATGTCTTTGTTTTATTTCGTAAACCATTTTATCTATTTCTCTGTCATTTTTAAAAATTTTTATTGTTGAACAAATTATAATTATCAAACATACTATATCAATTATCCAAAAAATAATTTCTTTCATGTTATCCCTCTATTCTATATCAAATACATCTTTCCAATAAGTTGTATCTATGTCACATTCACTAGCCATATCTAATACGGTATCAATTAAATTCGACATTTCTTTTGTGTCCATTTTTGAACTGCCATAAAAACATTTATAATCGTCAATTATTTTATTATCAACTTTTATTCTTCTAACAAATTGAACGGCTCTAAATTGTTCGATTAATAAGTTCCTAACTTCTTCTTTAGGTTCTACTAACAGGTGAGTAAACTTAGCCCCAGCTCTAGTTAATGCTTCAATGTATATATTAAAATCATCATTTGATCTATCGCCATTCCTAGCCTTATCTATCTCACCTATTAATGTCCACATATATTTATTTTGCTGTTCAGTTCTTTTGTTGCGTGCTTTATCAACTCTGATAGAGTATAACTCATCTTTGTTTAAAGACTTAATTAAATGTTTGTAGTTATCTCTTACAGTAAAAGTTACTTCAGTATTATCAGTTTCATCTTTACCTGAACGTTCAAAAGTTCCAATTAATCTAATCATTCTAGCATGTTATCATCAATAACAATTGAGTCGCCAAAGTCTGAAAACGGATCGTATTCTGTTTCTTGCTCAGGAATACTATTACTATCACTTTGTTTAGTACTTAAGAACTGTATTCTGTTTGCCTTAATGCATGTTTCATAACCTCTAGTATCATCATCTTTATCCCATGTTCTAGTTTTAATATTTCCAGTAACAGCGATTAAGCTTCCTTTATGACAATAGGCATAAACATTTTCCGCTTGTTTACCATAGACATAAACTTTTGGAAAATCTGCAGGTATTTTATTACCGTCTTTATCTTTTCCATTGTTAATAGCAACAAACATACTGACCGCAGATATTCCTGTTTGTGTTTTTCTAAGTTCCAAATCTTTCGTTATTCTTCCAACTATACAAACGCTATTCATCGTCATCATCGTCCAAAAGTCTCTCTAAAAATTCTATTAAATCATCTGAACTTTGAATGCTTTTATCATTATCATCCGAATCATCATTTAGTCCCATTTCAAAAGAAAATTTAACTAATTCTTTTGGATAATTTTCTTTTAAACCTTTAACGGTGAGTGCAAATAATATCAAAATATCTACATAATTACCCATAAAGCATAATCCTTTATCAGTAGACACTATAACATTTTTACTTTCTTTAACTAAATCTTTAATTTCTTTCATTCTTTCTGTTTTATTCATTTTAATTCCTCCTAAATTTGTTCAGAGATAGAGACTCTTTTAAAATTGTCATCCCTGTCCTGAATTATATCTTTGATTTCTTGTTCTTTATCGTTTACTAAACTAATTAAATCTCTAATTATATCTTCTGAATTTGTCATCTCATCTTCGCTATCATAAGACGTCATAAGAATTTTTTCGGCTTCTTCTTTTAATTCTTTATCCATTTGCATATTATCAATCCTCTACATGAACAGCAGTATTCATTAAATTGTCTAACATTTCATCAGATATATTGTTATCTTTTTGCAAAGAATTTAGAACCGATTTTAATGTGATTATAATTCCTAATACATTACCGTCAAAAGAAGCTCTTACTCTAACTCCTTTTTTTTCAATTTCAATTTTGCAATTAGTTGAATCTTGATTACCATATTTTTTTTCGATAGATTTTCTAAAATCCTCATTTTCTAATAATTTATTTATAATTTTACTAAATTTCATAATTAATCCACCCTTTCAAATTTAATATCATTAATTTCCATAAATTTTCTTAAAGCTACAAGTTTTGTATAATTAGCTGTAATTTTTAGCGTATAGCTTTTTATAATATCTTTTTCATCTTCATTTGTTTCAACTGGTTTGCTAATCATCTCTTGAATAGCTTCTTGTTTTGTTTCTTCTTTAGCTAATTCTGTTTTTGCTAAACGTTCTTTTTGTTCTTTTAATTGTGTGTTTCGCATTATTGCTTTAGATAAATCAAAATCTTGTAAGAACGTATTTGTTACTTCGGTTTCAAACTCGCTGTTAAGTTCTTTTATTGCGTTTAAACCACTATTTACTTTATCGATAGTTGATTTAATTTCTTGTTCTACTTCAATCATCTTAGTAGTCTTATTTAACCAACGAGGATTGAACACTTTATCAAAAGTAATTAGCTCGGATAAATCACCAATAAGTTGATTAAATAATTCTTCACATTCAGTTTTTTTAGTTTCTTTTTCTTGTTCTTCATATTTTTTTACTTGAACATCAATACTGTTTGAAGCTTCTTTTAAAATATTTTCCGTTTCCTTTGCATTTCTAACAAATTCTTCTAATGGTTTATTAAATTTATCAACAATATCTTTACGATAATCAGCTACTTTTTTTACAGCTTTATTAATATTAGCTCTTTCATCTTTTGCTGCCTTTATTTGTTCGTCAGTAAACACTAAATTTTCATAATACTTTTTTGTCTCCAATGCATATTCTTTAACTTCTGACATGTTATCAGTTATTTTTTGTACACCTTCAATTTTTACTTTTAATTCATTCTTTAATATTGGTTTCTCCATTAAAATACCTCGCTTTCCTTTTTTGCTGTTTTCATTTGCTCTTCTTCTTTAAATTCTCTTAATATTTCTGCTTCTGCAAATGTAAAATTACTTAATTTTCTATGATTAAATTTAACAAGTGCTTTTTTAATTTCCTCTTCTGTTAAGTTGTCTCTAATCCATTGTTTTTGACTTTCTTGTATAGGCATGTCGTCGACTGGGTTATGTTTACCTTCTACTCTTTTTATTTCTTCAGCTGAAGCTATAGCAGTATCAACACCAAATCCAGCAAAACCTAACGCTCTACCGACAGCTGAAGTTTCACAGTTTTCAAGCATGGAAGTTTGATTAATGTAATCTTTCCTGCTATCTCCTGTAAGTTTTTCACTAGCTGTTGCAGTAGCTATTAATTCTCCATCATTATTCGTTATTTCACATTTACAAATACATAACCCATCTTCGAATTTAACCATTTCAGTTTTTATAGAACCATTTGGATAAACTTTTCTGAAAGCTTTAACTCTTTCATGAACTTCTGCATATTTCTTTGCGATGGTTTTGCCTGTTGTTTTATCCTTTCTTCGAATTGTCATATAATGAATCTCGTCATTTGCTTTTTTTATCTTGTCATATGTTGTTGTATATCTATTTTCAATCACGATTATTCTCCTTTCAATAAATTACTAAGCTCAATCAATTTGTTTGCTACAAGGTTTCTTCCATTTTTATCGTTCATAATTTTTTTAGTCGAAGCTAAAGCAGTTAAAAATTCTAAATATGCTGCAATCATTCCAAATTTTACTTCTTTATCATTAGTTTTTTTCATAATATGAGCATTTGCTATATCTATAGTTTTTAAAATTTCTTCTATCGTTATCACGTCATTGCTATATTTCGATGCATGATTAACTGCTATCATTTTCGTTTTAATAACATCATTTATGTTCATTTCCATTCCTCCTCATTTAAATTTTGTTTAATTTTTTTTCAAGTTCTTTCATTTCTTCATCAGTTGCTTCATTTCTTTCAATTTTTTTACCAAACCAATCAGGAGTTATTTCTTTAGACTTTTGATTTAAATAACTTTCGAATTTATTTCCAAATAAAGTTTCAGGTCTTAAGTACTTTGCCATATTTGTGTTTTTCCAATCGCGAACTTTATTTTCAATTACAACTATGAAGTCGTCGAGAGTATATCCCTCGTTCAATCGTGCTTGAATTTTGGAACGTGTTGTTTTACTAGAATATCTAAACGTTGTGCCGGCAAGTTCATTAAGTTTACCAATAACCTTTTTAGTCGTCTCTGACAGTAAACTGCCGTCGCTGGCAACTTTTAAGGTTTCCTTTTCCCCTATAACCCTTTTTTCTTCTAAATTATTGTTATTATTTATATTATTTATATATATATTTTCATTTTCCATATGTTTTTCATATGAATTACATATGTTATTCATATCTTTTTCATATGTTTTAGATATGTTATTTTCAACCTCTGTTGATTTTGAGCGATTTTTAGCTCTACTTTCAGAATACTTTTGCTTTTTTTCAATCTCTAAGTCCATTCTTTTATTGAAATAAAGACCATTTTCATCTAGTTTAAATTTAGATAATACCGTTTCATCTTGTGTTACCGAAAAAACTTGTTGCTTTGATAAGTGTCCAAACTGATGTTGGTAACATAATAGTCTTATATAAGCTCCAACTTGTTCATTATTCATAAAGGCTACACCTGTCAAAAAATCACTTGTATAAAAATTTACTGCTGGATTTTTTGCCATATTTCACCCCTTTCCCAAATTGTCTTTTTGTGATATAATATCAATGATTTATTTATTTGATAAATCATTAAGGATTTGACTGTTAGCGTTTATATAATTTGCTTGGCTAGCAGTCATTTTTTCATTTAAAGCACTAAAGTATGCTACTCCTAAAACCATAACAATAAATAAAATAATCATCGCATAATCTCTTAAAATATTAATAATTTTTTTCATACTCACATTCCCTCTCTATTCTGATATTTTTTTTAAATAATTCACATTAATCTTTAAGTATTTAACTACTCGATCGCATGGAACTACATTTCCGGATGGTAATTTATAACCCTCATCAAGTAATTCTTTTTTAATTTCTTTTTTTATTTCAATTGCTTTGTTTAATCCAACACATGCAAGTTTTCCTATTTCTTTTGTACCTATCCATGGTTGACTAATAATTTTAAGTATCTCACTTGCAGTTGGCTTTTCTTTAATTGTCATCATCACATTCTCCTTTTACAATTTAGCGGTTGTTTATTTTTTATTATTTTTCGAAGTAAGCCATGCAGCTATCACAAATATAATTACAATACTTGAACATATAATTAATAGTGCCTGTATCCATGCATTCATTTAGTCACCTCCTTAAATGTTTGATTATTTTGTTGCATTTTTGCAATACAACGTTCAAAAAAAATAGAAATATCAAAATCACACCCATTAATCATTTTTGCAATAATGTCTAAATTCATTGCATCATTGCCTTTTTCGTATCTTGAAATAGTAGATGGAGCTATTTTTGTTTTATTAGCTAACTCAGCGTTTGATAAATCTTTTTCTTTTCTTAAAAGCATTAACTCTTTACCCACTACTTTTTTTAAATCATTGTTCACACCTATCACCTCCTTACTTTAGTTCCATTATATATTGCAATTTTGCAAAAGTCAATAAAAATGTTGCATTTTTGCAAAAAAAATTATACAATGTAAATGGTGATGGAAATGCTTTATATATATAACAACCTAAAATATATTAGAAAACAGCTTAAGCTATCGCAAAATGCCTTTGCGGAAAAATTAAATATAAATGTTTCTAATATATCAAGATGGGAAAATTCAAAAAATGGAATGAGTTTAGATACTGCATATAACATTTCTGAAAAACTTGGAGTTTCCTTACCAGATCTTGTAGGAAAAGATTTAAGCACTGAAGAATTAAATTTTAATAAAATTATAAACTCAATTAACAAATAGCATAAATTCACCTTAAAAAAATTAACTAAGGTTAAAACTTGCTAGTACAGGAGTTTTAATATAAAGTATTTTTGTTATATAAAGGAGTGTGTTAGAAATGAAAAAAACAAAAATATGCAAAAATTGTGGAAAGGAAATAGACAAAAGCGTTAAAATATGTCCAGAATGTAATGCTAAACAAGGACTAAAAATTTGGCAGATTATTCTAATCATACTTGGTATACTTTTAGTTATTGGTATTATTTCCGGCGAAGAAAATAGCAGTGAAACTTCATCTAATAAAAGCAATAACTCTTCAAAAAATAAAGTAACAGTAACTGACTTTAGTACAATGACTAAAGCAGATATCGATACTTGGTGTACAGATAACAAAGTAAAATGTACCATTAAAGATGAGTATTCAGACACCGTTGCAAAAGACCAGTTTATTAGTCAAAGTGTAGAAGCTAATAAAAACGTTTACGAAAATGACAATATTACAATTACCTTCTCACTTGGTAAAGAGCCTACTACAGAACAAAAAAATGCCTTAGCTAAAGCTGAAAGTTATTCAAAAAATTTACATATGTCTAAACAAGCTATATATGACCAATTAACTTCTGAATATGGGGAACAATTCTCTGCAGAAGACGCACAATATGCAATTGATAATTTAAATGCAGATTATAAAGCTAATGCTTTAGAAAAAGCTAAAAGTTATCAAGAGAATATGCATATGTCAAAAAGTGCTATTTATGATCAACTTATTTCTGAATATGGGGAACAATTTACACCTGAAGAAGCTCAATACGCAATTGATAATTTAGAATAAAAAAAGAACTAGTGCGGGAACACTAGCTCACAATGAAAGACCTTAATACAACCGCTAAATTGTAAAAAGATAGATAAACTATCTATAGCCTTTCGTGTACAATTATATCACGAATTGGCTTGTTAAATCAATACAAAGGAAGTGATATAATGGCAGTTATACAACAAAAAGATAAAAATAAATGGACAAAAGATGGTCGTTCATGGTATTTTGATGTTTATTATATTGATATGTATGGAAATAGAAAAGAAAAGAAATCAAAATACTATAAATTGAGAAAAGAAGCCAAAAATGCAGAAATGGAATTTTTAAGTAATAATGAATGTAATAAAACTAACAATAAAAATATAACACTACATAGTGTAATCGATGAATGGCTTTTATGGAAAAGCAATACTGTAAAATCAACTACAGCATATTGGATAGAATTGATTGTTAATAAACATATTACATCTTATTTCAGTTCGCAATTAAAATTACAAGAAATAACATCAAACATTTTAACAAAATGGAAAGATAACTTAAAAAAAGAACAACTATGTATCAAATCTCAAAACAGAACAATTGGTTATTTCAAGGAAATATTACATTTTGCTTCTGACAATTATAATTTTGATTATAGAATAACCAATCAGTTACAAAAATATAGAGTAGAAAAAAATCACAAACAAATTAATGATGCGTTAATAAATTATTGGACGTATGAACAATTTGAACAATTTATAAAATACGTAAAAGAACGTGACAACTTTTATTATGTTTTGTTTAGATTTTTATATTTTACTGGTGTTAGATTCGGTGAAATGGCAGCTCTAACATGGAATGATATTGATTTTACAAAAAAGACTGTAAAAATCAATAAAACTCTAACAACTAAAATTAAAGGAAAAGATTTTGATGTTTTAGATCCAAAAACTGAAAACTCTAATAGGTATATTGATTTAGACGATAACTTAATCGAATTATTAAAGGAACATAAAAGTCATGAAAGTAAAATTTACAATTTTAACAATGATATGTTTGTTTTCGGCAACATAAAGCACATAGCATATATGACTGTTCAAAGAAGATTAAAGCAATATACTAAGGATTCTAAAGTTGGAAAATTTATAACTATACATGGTTTTAGACATTCTCACGCAAGTTTTTTAATTAATTTAGGATTAGACATTAGAAACGTCGCTGAACGTCTAGGTGATACAAAAGACGTTATAGAAAGAACGTATTATCATATGTTCCCAGAAAAGAAATCAGAAACAATAAATGCAATAAATAAATATAATTTATCTCGTAATTTATCTCGTTAAAACTTAAAAAAGATAAATATTGAAGATAAAATATAATGTAACATAATTAAGAAAACAAAGGTTTTAAGGAATTATAAATAATTTAAAAAGTATATTTTCAATTCCTGTTTCCAGCACCACTTTAGAAATTCGTTCAATCTAGAACTTTTTATAGAACTTTTTTACAAAGTTCTTTTTTGTTTAATTAAAGAATTTATGTTAAAATGATAAAGGATATTTATGGAGGAAGTAACATGTTAAAAATATGTCGTCTAAATAATGAAAAACCAAACCTTTATCTTATTTCTAAAGAAGAAAATTATTTTGTTGAAAATGAAAAAGATTTAAAACAAAAATTATTATCCGATAATAACTATGTTCAAAATCTTTCTAACGGAGAAAAATTTCAAATAATTAGAGAAGTTTTAAGCGATGACCCAGAATCATTAAGTAAATTTATGAATACCTCATTCGTAAAAAAAATTAAAACCCAAAAATAGAAATTCATTTTAGGAATTTCTATTTTAATTTTACCTTATAAATTCTCTGACGTTTTTCCTTCTTAATCTTCTTAACTATAAAGAAAATCAAACATGCCACTCCGCCCATCATACAAACACCGATACCTGCCGCAAGAATTTCTTCAAAAACACTAAACCTGTGAATATTCAAAACATATTCTTGCGTCTTACCATTTTCAGCTGTAACCGTAAAAGTAATCTTTCGGTCGCCAACTTTCATTTTCTTATCGTAATCTAAATCTATTTCGGCATATTTATCTGAAAGCTCATAATCGATATCTATCTTATCAACCTCGTTATCGATATAAATTATCTCACTCTTATAATCCTTAAATTTTGCTTCTTCGCCATTAACCTTAACTGTAACTCCAACATCGCCAATTAACTTTTTAACTCTCGTTACCGTTATCGTATACTCTTGAACCGTAACCCCATCTTCAGCCGTAACCCTAATAATTACCTTATTCTTACCTAAAACTAAATTATCGGTATTCTCATAAACCACACTTGCATTTTCGTTAGTTGTCGAAGCTTCAATTTCTACTTTCTTCTTATCAGTTCGGTATTCTATATCATCGCTTAAAGTAACTTCTTTACCGTCAATAGTCAAACCCTTTAAACTGGCATCATTACTTACCAAAACTAAGTGCAGAGTATAAACTCTAACCACGTAAAAATTCTCAGCTGTAACCGTTATCGTAATTACATTATCACCATAACTTAAACTATCCGGCTTATCTATTCTAATAGAAGCCCTATCACTACTAGGTCTTGCGACAATTGATGGATTTTGATTGCTTGTCGTATAAGTCATTTCTGTATTTATATCGACATCGACCCCATCTATTTGTAAACTTCCTAAATTAGCATTTGTACTTCTGCCACTGTTCTGCTGATAAATAACATTATTAGTTGAATCCGTTGCCGAATTACTTTGATTATTATCTGTAGATGTATTCGAAGTATTTCCACTATTCGTTCCTTCAGTAGGCGTTTCTGTCGAACCTTCACTTGGCACAGTTGTTCCCGGATTAGCTGGATCTGTTGTCGCTGGATCAGCCAAAACAGATATTGGCACTAAAAAAACCATAAGTAATGTCATAAATTTAAAGCCTATCTTCTTCATGACTGATCACTCTCCTTATGTAATTATAACATTTCTAACCGAGATTAAGCAATCTTTTTATTAGTATATGTTAAACATTGACCACTCTTCAAATAAACTTATAAATAAAACGAACTATAAAGTTCGTATATTTTCAAAATTGGTGCCTTAAGGGGTTAAATGCTGAACCCAAGATTAAGTCAGTACCATCATCTCAGTACAGTAACAATATTCTAACATTATTATAACAAATTTTGCTATAAAATATTTTTAATAAATATATAGCTGTTCGCTTGCCTTTTTAATATATTCAATAGTATACTTTTTATAGGGAATATCAGTTATTGAGTGTCTACCTCTAATCTTTATAGAGAGGAGGTTTGATAAAGATGAAAACTAAGACTTTTATTATAAAAGTTCTTAAGCTCATTGCTATCATTTTATTTCTCCTTATCATTATGATAGTAGTAATAAAGAAATGACACTCATTCGCTAGAATAAGTGTCTAACTTAATAAATATTGGGTAGACATTCAACTCGGAAAAACTGAATGTTCCCTTTTTTATTATATGCAAGTTCCCTTGACATATTCATAATAGCATAAAAAAGAACTTTTGACAAGTTCTATTTATAAATTATCTGGCCCATTAAAGGTTCAGATTAAACTCTTATGGTGCATGGGACGAGAGTTGAACTCGCACAAGGTTCCCCTCACTACCCCCTCAAAGTAGCGCGTCTACCATTCCGCCACCCATGCATAAAGGTAAATTACTTAGATAATTTACCCGTATAATTTTCGATACCACCCATATCGTATACGTATTTATAACCCATTTGATTAAGTTGAACCGCTGCCAAATGACTACGTGCACCTGTCTGACAATAGACAGCTATTTTTGTATCTAAATCATAATCGACCTTATTCTTTATTTGCGTATAAGGAATATTTCGGGCTTGTGGTATATGTCCTTCATTATACTCCTCTTCTTCCCGAACGTCAATAATTACAACTTCATCATCGCTGACAAGTTCACTTACGCTTTCAGGATTAGTCGCATTAATAATACTTGGAGTCTTATTTTGCCCGGCTATAAAAATAACTAATATAATCAAAATTATAATTGCAATTAAAAGTTTATGTTTTTCGATAAATTCCATATTATCTATCTCCTTAAAGCTTTAAACATTTTCTTCCAAAGTCCTTTAGATGAATAATTTAAAATACCAACCTTGTAAATTCTAAGACCATATTTAATTAAAATATAATTCGTTAAAATCATTAAAACTATCGCAATAACAAACTCGAAAATTCCAATCTGACCTAAAATAAGCAGTGATGGTGCGAGTATTGCCGAAATAAACGGAACAAATGCGAATATCTTGATAAATAATGAACCCTCAAATACTCCAGCCATCATTGCCAAATAATAACCAACTAAAGAAAGAATTACGATAGGCATCTGAAGTTGTTGAAAATCCTCGGTATTTGTCGTCATCGAAGCAAGTATTCCTGCCAAAAGAGCATAACCGATAAACGTTAAAATCATTAAAACAAGTGCGAGCGGGATTACATAACCTAGTTGCGCCGTTACATCACTGCTAACAATTCCATCGAGCAAACTCGAAATATCAAAACTTGTTGCTCCTAAAATATTGTTACTTCCCGAATACGTTCTAATTCCAATACCGATTGCCGCATAAGCGATAAGCAAAGCACCTTGAATTAAAACAAACAAATTACTGGCGATAACTTTTGAAAAGAAATGAACCTTAGGTGAAACATTTGAAATAATAATCTCCATTCCCCTTGTCGTCTTTTCGTCGTTAACCTCAGCTCCAACCATTTGCACTAAAAATATTGTAAGCGCAAAAAACGGTAAAATTACAAGAGGAAAAACCGTACTCATAATCATCTGTGTACTCTCAGCTTCACTTTTCTTATTCTCATCTAAAATCTCTCTATCAAGCTCGATAGGATCTGATATTTTGGCAAGCTCAGAAGCACTTATATTGCTTTCAGCCAAAGCCAAAGTTGATTTTACGTTATTCATAATCATAGTTATCTGCGCATACTCTGTCGCACTCGCATAACCTTCTGACACAAGTTTAGCCCTAATCACGTTTTCTGAATCGTTATCGATTACTAAAATCCAGGCATCCTTATCATCCTCAATTATCTCTTTCGCATCTTTTTTGGCCCTTTTAAAATCAAAAGCTTCATCTGAATTGTTTGTCATGTTTTTATATTCTTCACTTTGTTTTTTTAAAATATCAAAAGTATTGTATTCTTCATTACTATTATCGATGACATAAACTTTTTGAGCATCGTCAAAATCGCCACCAAAAGCATTTATAATCGTATCGACATTAAAAAGTCCAGCAATAAGCAATGCGAAAATAACATTTGCCAAAACAAACCACTTTGTCTTTATTTTTCTTCTAAGACTCATATTAACCAAAAACTTAAGTTTATTTTTCATAAGTCTCACCTACTTTTTCGATAAATATCTCATTTAAACTTGGCTCCTCGACAACAAATTTAGTAATATTATCGCCTTTACTTACAACCTTAAATACCTTATCAGCTACATCCTCTGAAGCAATTTTAACCTCATAATCTAAATTGTTTTTAGAAATAGCTATCACGCCATCTATTTTCTTAATTTCTTTTATATCGATATCCCCAGAAATAATAATATTTTTCTTTCGGTATTTCTTCTTGATATCTTTTAAGTCTCCTTCTAAAACTGACTTGCCATTCTTTAAAACAACGAGTTTCTTACAAAATAGCTCGACATGTTCCATCCTATGAGAAGAGAAAATAATCATACTTCCCTCTTTAGCCAGCTCTTTTATTTCATCCTTAAAAAGCTCGACATTGAAAGGGTCTAATCCCGAAAAAGGTTCATCTAAAATAAGTAACCTTGGATTGTTGATAATTGCCATAATAAACTGAATCTTTTGTTGATTACCTTTTGAAAGCTCTTTTATCTTCTTATCTTTATAATTGGAAATTTTAAATTTATCCAAAAGCTCATCGAGCCTCTTTAAAATCTCATCTTCCTTCATTCCTTTTAAAACCCCATAATAGATAGCTTGATCGCGAACAGTTAATTTTGTAAGTAAACTTCTCTCTTCCGTTAAAAAACCAATTTCATCTGTCACACTATAATCTATTGGTCTGCCATCTAAAGTAATTTCACCACTAGAAGGCTCCAAAAGACCAATTATCATTCTAAAAGTAGTTGTCTTTCCAGCCCCATTAACTCCAAGCAAACCAAAAATCTCTCCAGGTTTAACCTCGAAAGATAAATCGTCAACTGCTAGAAAATCATCGTAATATTTCTTAATATGTGAAACTTTTAACATAATTCCTCCATTACAAAAGCCTTAATATATCGTTATACGTTATCAAAATCATTAAAAGCATTAATAGGAAAAAGCCAACTGCATGTACAGTATTTTCAAATTTCGGATCAACTGGTCTTCCTTTAATCTTCTCGGCAATCAAGAAGAAAATTCTACCACCGTCAAAAGCCGGAATTGGAAGCAAGTTGATAAAACCGACATTAATGCTGATCAAAGCCGTAAAACTTACAAGTGACCAAATACCACCCGCAGCTGCACTTCCAACTACGCTAAATATTCCAACCGGACCTGCTAAAGAAGAAAGACCGAGCTGTCCAGTACACAAATAAAATACCATTAAAACCATTTGCCAAAGTAAACTTAAAGTCTTTGTAAATGAATAAACAATAGAAGCCCATAAACCATGTTTAACTTCGTCGTTTATAACAAAACCATACTTATAAGTTTCTTCTCCATCTATTTTAACTTTCTTAGGTTCAATCGTAAACTCTAAAACCTCGCCATTACGTTCAACTTCCATATCGATAGTTTTACCAACATTTACCTGAAGCTCTAAAGCTAATAAATCATTACTACTTGCATCTCTTCCGTTGATTGTTAAAATCTCATCACCCTCTTGTAGACCTGAAGTATAAGACGGAAAACCTTCGCTTATTTCTCCAACTAAAGCCTTATTTTGAGGTGCGCCATTAAAAATAGCAATCAAGAAAAGCAAAATAATAGCTAAAATAAAGTTATTCATTATTCCTGCAAAAGCAATCATCATCTTCTGCCCAAAAGTCTTTTTCGCAAATTTTTTGTCTTTTGGAACACTCTCATCATCATCGATCTCTTCACCAGCAAGTTGGCAATACCCACCTATCGGTAAAAGTCTAAGTGAATATTCCGTCTCGTCGTTTTTCCTTGTCCACTTAAAAAGTCTTGGACCCATTCCGATTGAAAACTCATAAACATATACCCCTGACTTCTTCGCAAAAATAAAGTGTCCAAATTCATGGACTAAAACGACTATACCTAAAATTAAGATAAAATATATTAAAGTCATAAGTTACCCCTTTTCTATAAAATATTTACAAAGAAAACAAAACCAAGTAAAACAAATATTATACTGTCAAGCCTATCCAAAATACCTCCGTGACCTGGCATAATATTTGAAAAATCTTTCTTTCCAAAATATCTTTTAATTGAAGAAAATACCAAATCGCCGTATTGACCTAAAACAGATAAGAACAAAGATATTCCAAGTAAATAAACCTTTGAAAACTCAGGATCGATTACTGTATGATAAAATACTGCACTAACAAACACTCCCATGATCGTTCCGCCGACCATACCTTCCCAAGTCTTATTCGGTGAAATAACCTCTAATAACTTATGTTTTCCAATCAAAGAACCAGTTACATAGGCAAATATATCTGTCATCGTCGTAATAAGAAGTAAATAAACAAGTATCTCAAGTCCCATATTTCTAACAAGCATTAAAAGAGTCATTGAAATGCTAAGGAAAAGGAGTCCACCTATCATATAAAATGCGTCATTAATACTATATTTTTTTCGCTCATGATATAGAACAACTGGCAATAAAAACGTAATAAATAAAGCTGAAAGTAATCTAAAATCAAGTTCGAAATCCATTGTAATTAAATTAACATTACTTAAAAGTACTAATGTCATAAACACATAAGCCATAAATTGTATGAAAATTGGAAGTGGCTTTTTAGAAGACTTAATATCCAAAAATTCCTTAAGTCCAAGTAAAGCAATCACATAAACGCCAATATTATAAGCAGTTCCTCCGACAATAA
Source organism: Candidatus Coprosoma intestinipullorum (assembly GCA_018713045.1). Classification (GTDB taxonomy): domain Bacteria; phylum Bacillota_I; class Bacilli_A; order RF39; family UBA660; genus Coprosoma; species Coprosoma intestinipullorum. The sequence goes on from DVFV01000096.1 coordinate 41,797, forward strand.
TAAGTGGAACTAAAATAATCAAAGCAACAATCGCACTAATTACTCTTGTCTTCATAATTTATCCCTCCAAATCTGCGATCTCTTTTAGTATATTCTATAATAGCCTTATCAAATTCCTTCTCGTCAAAATCCGGAAAATAAGTTTTTGGAAAATAAAACTCCGCATAAGAAACTTGCCAAAGTAAAAAATTACTAAGTCTCATTTCCCCGCTTGTTCTAATAAGTAAATCGACAGGTGGTAAATCCTGATATAAATAATGACTATAATTATCTTCATTTAAATCATCGATATTAAGTTTACCACTTTCTACATCGTTAACTATTTTCTTAGTCGCATCAACTATCTCTGCATGACCACCATAATTAAAACATAGATTAAACACCTTATCATAATCTTTAGTTTCATCTTCGATTTCTAAAATAGTTTTCATTACTTTATCAGATAAACCTTCTCTTCTTCCAGAAAATACAACCTTAATTTTATCTTCACGGCAAAAATCCAATATATCTTTCATTCTTCCTGTAAGTAAATTCATTAAAAAATCAACTTCAGCCTTACTTCTTTTAAAGTTTTCCGTCGAAAATAAATAAGCACTTAAATAGTTAATTCCTTTAGAAAAAATATATCTACTAAGTTTTTTGACATTGACAAATCCTTGTTCATGTCCCTTGCTTCGAGATAGACCTCGCTCAGTTGCCCATCTTCCATTTCCATCGACAATTAATGCCACATGATTAGGCACTTTTAAATTACTATAATCCATTTTATACTCCTTTAATATAGATACTTCTCTATACTGTTTTCATTATAGCAAATAAACACTAAACTATCAATGAAAAAACAAAGCAATTTTACTTTGTTTAAACTTTTACTCTCCCGAAAATTTTAAAATGTCATCTACTTTACATTCTAAGACATAACAAAATCTTGCAATGACATCCAGGTCAATCCTAGTTAATCTATTATTATAATTTTTTTATTATTCCTATAATTTTAGGACATATAATTTATGGAATTATATTATTGAATAATAAAAAGAATGTATTTGATGAATTTTTGTTAAGCCATCAAAGACTATTTATTTGTCTGACATTAATTATGATGATTATTACTGAATTTATTATATTAAAAAGAGACTACAACAAAATATTTATTGTAAATATAATCTTATCCAAGTTAATTGAATTAGATAAGGACCAATAAATTGTGTAAGTTAAGAAATGAGAGGCACAAGTAACGTATAAAACCTTTATACTTGATAAATTCTTAGCTAATTTAACATCATAACTTTCTTGTAATAACTGTATATTCCCTTTTTTCACCATTCCCTTTCATATAAAAATCTCTCCACTCTTTATCATGGAAAGATTTTTATTTACACAATTTTATTTCAATAAAAAAGTATCCCTCAGGATACTTATTTCATTTGTTTAGCTACTTCTTCAGCAAAGTTTTCTTCTCTTTTTTCCATACCTTCGCCTACTTCAAAGCGATACATTGATTTAATTTCGCCACCATTGTTCTTAACATAAGTTTTAACATTGATGTCTCCATCTTTAACAAATGGTTGTTCTTCAAGACAAATCTCTTTATAGAATTTATTAATTCTACCCTTAACCATTTTTTCAGCAATCTCTGCAGGTTTTCCTTCATTAACTGCTTGTTCTTTTAAAACTTCCTCTTCTCTAGCTACTTCCTCAGCTGGAACGTCAGTTGTTTTAACATATTTAGGTCTCATAGCCGCAGCATGCATAGCCACATCTCTTGCAACTTCTTCTGAAGTATTTTCAGTAACGATTAAAACAGCAATTTTACCGCCCATGTGAATATATGAACCAAATGTTTCATTATCACCCTTAGTAACTTTAGCAAATCTTCTTAAAGAAAGTTTTTCACCAATAGTTGCAGTTTTAGAAACAATTAAATCATTAACTGTTCCATCCTCACAAGGAAGTTCTAAAGCTTCTTCTACAGTTGTAACGTCACTCTTAATTAAAGTTTTTAAAACACTGTCGACGAGTTCCTTAAACTTTTCATTTTGCGCAACGAAATCAGTCTCTGAATTCATTTCTAAAATAACTGCGTTATTACCATCTACTAATATAGCAGCCACACCTTCAGCAGCTATTCTATCGCTTTTTTTAGCCGCCTTAGAAATACCTTTTTCACGAAGCCAATCAACTGCAGCTTCGATATTTCCATCGTTAGCTTCTAAAGCTTTTTTACAATCAAGCATTCCTGCTCCAGTTTTTTCACGTAATTCTTTTACTAAACTTGCACTTATCATTTATTCTCTCTCCTTTTTATTTAAAAAAGATGATATAAAATCATCTTTTGTTAACTATTTTAAAGCTTCAATAAGATCAGCTTTTTTCATTGTTGAATAACCTTTAAGTCCTTTTTCTTTAGCCATCTCACGAAGTTCTGCAACATTTTTTGTAGATAAATCTACATCGGCTTTTTTAGTTTCTTCAGTTTGAACTTCTTTTACTTCTTTGGCTTCTTCTTTTACTGGTTTTTCAGTATTTTGAACTTTTTTAGGTTGAGCTTCACTTTTTTCAGATGATTTATTATCAGATGATTTGTTGAAAGATCTTCTATCTTTACGGTCGAATCTTGGTTTTCTATCTTCTTTTTTCTTAACAGTTTCTAAGGCTCTCTTCATTATATCTTCGCCTTTTTCTTCTCTATGACCATCACCACTAACGTAATCTACTAATTTTCCACCAGTAGCTTCAGCAATTGCATTTCCCATAACACCAGTAATTAACTTAACAGCTCTAATCGCATCGTCATTACCAGGAATTACATAATCAACCATATCTGGATCACAGTTAGTATCGACAATACCAAATACTGGAATATGTAACTTTCTAGCTTCTCTAATTGCAATCTCTTCTTTTGATGGGTCTACGATAAACATTGCTTGTGGTAATTTGTACATATTTCTAATACCAGAAAGTAATTTATTTAATTTCTCGTACTCTTTTCTAATATGAACAACTTCTTTCTTAGGTAAAAGATCGAATACTCCATCCTTTTCCATTTTTTCGATTTGTTCAAGTCTCTTAACTCTTCTTCTAATAGTCTTGAAGTTAGTTAAAGTACCACCAAGCCATCTTTCGTTAACGTAATAAGAATCTGTTCTTAAAGCCTCTTCTTTAACAGCTTCTTGAGCTTGTTTTCTTGTACCGACAAATAAAACCTTTCCGCCATTAGCAGCAATTTCTTTTAAAGCTGCATAAGCTTCTTCAATTTTTTTAGCAGTCTTTTGTAAATCGATAATATAAATATCATCTCTTGCAGTAAAGATGTATTCCTTCATCTTAGGATTCCATCTCTTAGTTTGATGTCCGAAATGAACACCAGCCTCTAATAAATAATTCATTGACACAACGGCCATTCTTTCATCCTCCTTTTGTTATTATCCTCTGAATATTTCAAAATCGCACCACCCATAAGGCACTAGACACGAAAATTCATATTCATGTGTTTTAAAAAAGCCATGCTTATTATAACATATTTATATGTTTTTGTACAATGAAATATCTGCCTTTTTTCAAAAAAATCCTAGTCTTTTCTAGAATTTTTATAAAGAATGTCGATATCCACATAACCATTAATTCCATCGATAACTCCATCATCACACATCTGCCACATAAAATATTCGCCATCATAATCCGTCTGCGAAGTATAATGAGCAAGCCAAACTGACTTCGTATGATACTTCCAAATCGACTTCAAATAATTCTTACTTCCATAAAGAACACCATTATAACCAGCATCCTCTACCGTATTTATAAACGTATCGGCAATCTCATTAAGGCCAAAAATACTAAGATCCATTTCATTAAAAGCTTTAAAACTTTCAAAATCAAACACAACAGGCAAACTGATATCGTATTTCTTTATTTGCTTTATAACCCACTTAGCTTGCTTTTTAGCCTCACTTTTACTATCAGCATATGAATAAAAATACACGCCAACCTTTAACTTATTATTCAAAGCGCTCTTGATATTACTTTCGAAATAAGGGTCTAATACATAATCTCCTCCAGTCCCATTTTGATAACCGGCCCGAATCATCACAAACGTTGCCCCAGCCTCTTTTACTTTGGCAAAATCAACATCTCCTTGATAACGAGAAACATCAATTCCAACTTCAGTCTCATCATTTTTATAATTTTCTAAAACATCACTGAAATTTGTCACCGGTTTAGGTTCATCACTAGATACCGAAGAATTTGTAGTACTACTTTCATCTTCAGTATAGACAACTAAATTAAAGTTCTTTGAAAAAACATTTCCACTACTATCTTCTGCCACAAAAGTAAGCGGATACGTTCCCTCCGTATTTATATCATAATCACCTAAAATTTGGCATGAAGGATTGCTATCGTAATTATCTACACACATTATAGTTCCCTCTAAATCGATATCACTTCCTAAAAGCGTTCTATAACTACTGTTTAACCAAACCAAAGGCTTCTCTGTATCGACAACTGAAACTTCAAACGTCCCTCTTCTCTTCTTATCATCACTATTTAAATAAATAAAACTGACTTCAGTCTTACCTAACTTTTTAGTTTTGATATCATCTTCAGAAATAATCTTTCCCTTTATCTTGTTTATAAAATCGCTAGGTTTAACCTCACTATATACCTCAGCCGTCAAATCATCCTTTAAAGTAAAACCACTATTATCATCGACTATTCTATTATTCAAATAAATAACCAAAACCGTTATCGATATCAGAACTATAACTATAATTAATCCGATTATTATCTTTTTCTTCATTCTAAAACACCTTCGCTAAAAATAGTTTATCAAAACTTTAACTAAAAAGCTATTCCTTATTAAAACTTTTATAAATATATTTAAAACCTGAAATCTTTTTCCGAAAAATAACTAACCATTATTAAACTTGTTACATAAAATAATAAAGAAAGGAGGATAAAATGAATAATTGTTTACCAGACCGAATACAACAAATTCTTGAAGAAGGAAAACGCTGTCAAGCAAAACTTCCTGTTCAAGGACCGACGGGACCTACTGGACCAACTGGACCAGCTACTGTTGCTGTCGGCTTAACCACTACAAGTACTCCTGGAACAGCTGCTACCGTTACTAATACCGGAACTAATCAAGCTGCCGTTCTTAACTTTTCTATCCCAGCCGGTGCCACTGGAGCTACTGGTCCGACTGGAGCAACTGGCGCAACTGGTCCTACTGGAGCAACTGGAGCATCAGGGCCTACTGGACCGACTGGAGCCACCGGAGCAACCGGACCTGCCGGAACTGGCGCAACCGGTGCATCTGGACCTACAGGTCCAACTGGGGCAACCGGACCAACTGGGGCAACTGGCCCTACCGGAACTGGCGCCACCGGACCTACTGGACCAACCGGAGCTGCTGTTACCTTTACAATTGGTACTGTTACAACCGGTACACCTGGAAGTAACGCTGCCGCAACCATCACTGGAACAGCGCCTAACTTATTCTTAAATCTTACTATTCCAGCTGGAGCCACTGGAGCTACTGGTGTTGGTGCGACTGGACCAACCGGAGCTACTGGTCCGACTGGAGCAACTGGTGCCTCTATTACTGGTCCAACCGGCGCATCTGGACCTACTGGACCAACTGGCGCATCTGGGGCAACAGGAGCATCTGGAGCTACTGGACCTGCCGGGGCAACTGGGCCTACTGGACCTGCTGGTGCCACCGGGCCAACTGGAGCCGCTGGTGCTGTTGGAGCCACCGGACCGACGGGACCTACTGGACCTACTGGACCTACTGGACCAACTGGACCATAATAAAACAAAACAAAGTAGATTATCCTACTTTGTTTATTTTTTCTTTAACTATTTTACTGACAAAACTCATATCAGCTCTATTTTTAAGCTTTGGTGTAAGCTCTTTCATAACCTTTCCCATTTCTTTACTTGAAGTTGGATTAACTTCGGCAAACACTTCATCGACAATCTTCATTACCTCATCCTCTGAAAAAGGTTTAGGTAAATATTCCTCTAATATTTTAATCTCGTCAGAAGCTTGCTTAATCAAATCATCACGGCCACCCTTTTCAAACTCGGCAATTGAATCTCTTCTACTTTTAATCTCTTTAGAAATAACATCCATTACCTCGTCATCGCTAAGTTCATGACCCTTATCAAGTTCAGCCATCTGCATTGAACCCTTAACAAGTCTTATTACAGCAAGCCTTTCCTTATCTTTGCTTTTCATAGCCTCTTTTAAATCATTTAAAATTTGTTCACGCATCAATATCAAACCCTTTCAAAAAAGTCCTGTTAAAGGACTTAGTTATATCTGTTTTCTCTTGCGTTTCTTCTTCTTGTGTTAATAATGCCTTCTTTTTTGGCATTTCTTCTTTTAACTCCAGGCTTTAAATATCCTTGAGTTCTTTCTTTTAGTTTTGCACGGGAGCCATCTTTATCAACTTTTAATTTTCTAAGCGCGCCTTCAACATTACCACTGTGAACCATTACCTTTGTCATAAAAATCCCTCCCTTCTTCAAACTAAGTTAATTATAACATGCAAGCATGACCATTTCAAGAAAAATCGGCGAAAACAAAAGAAAAAGTGACAAATTTCACTCTTTCTTATAGTTTAAACATCACACATCTTGCCGGAAACAGCCCTTCTAATAGCCGAACCTAATGCTTTACCAAGATCGACTATTACTGAAAAGCCCTTGACAACCGCGTTGATAAGACTTGCCGATATACTGCCACCATAAACGTTCAAAAGTTCATTCTTGTTTAGTTTCATTTATTGCACGCCACCGGATTAAAAATTCCATCGACAATTCCAATCAAAAAGCCAGCCGCTGCCGCAATAATCCAGGCAATCCCTGAACCGCCTCCTCTAACCATTAAAAGTTCATTCTTACTTAATAACATTAAACTCTCCTTTCATAAGTTAAAATTTTACCATCGTTTATTTCGACCAACCTATCGAATAAATCTAAATTATCACGTCTGTGTGACACATAAATTATCGTTTTATTTTTGTATCTTTCCAAAAGACCCTTAATAATCCTTCTTTCCATATTTACATCGACCTCACTGAGACCCTCATCGATAATTAAAATATTAAAATTATTTAAAGCTCTTGCTAAAATAATTCGCTGACGCTGACCACCTGACAAATTAAAACCATTCTCTTCGAGTAGATCATCGTATTCTAATCCAATATCTTTAATCTCGCAAATATCTCTTTGGTCATACTTACCCAAAAGCTCTAAATTATCCTTAAGCGTTCCCGTAAAAATAGTTTCCTTCTGACAAATATAATTTATTCCAGAAACATTAAGTTGCCTTATATCTTTATTTCCGATAAAAATCTTACCTTGATAGTCATTGTAAAAACCTTTAAGAATCTTAAATAAAGTACTTTTGCCACTGCCACTCTTGCCAGTTACCATTACCTTTTCACCTTGCTTAATCACTAAAGAAATTCCATCGAGAACCTTCTTCTCATCATCAAAACTATAACTAACATTTGTAAACCTTATATCTCCGCGAATTTGTTTTCTGATTTTCTTCTGCTTATTGTAATTTAAAAGTTCACTCACGTGTTTAACCGCCGATGTAACCTCTTTGACCTCTAAATCAAAGCCCAAAATATTTCTAAAATTATCTAAAAAATAAATAGCTAAAATAAATAAAGTCACACCCTCTGAGAAAACCATGCCTTTTGAAATTTCCAAAAAAATGTAAATAATTAAGAAGAAAAGACCAAAATAATGAACTATTTCCTTATCTAAACTTTGCTTATTATAAGTTATATCGACATCCTTAACAGTAGATAAATATTTCTCATAAACCTTTCTGAATTTACTTATTACCATTCCTTCCATATCCAAATTCTTCACGCTCTCAAAACCACCAATTCTCTCCGTCATATAAGAATTGACAAAAGCTTTTTCGTAAAGAGCCTGATCTACCTTTATTTCGTTCTTTCGAAAATAATAAACAAAATCCAAAAAATAAAGCAAACAAATAAACAAAACAATCAATAAAGCTCCAAAATTTAAATAAGCCATTACTAAAAATATCATTATCATAATTGGTAAATTAGTAAAAATAGCAATCGACACATCCATGATAAACTCTCTTATCCAAAACAGATCGTTAAAATAACTTGTAATCTCGCCAGTTGTCCTTTGCCGAAAAAAACGATATGGGAGATGAACAATCTTCTTAAAAGTATCTATCGATAACCTGCTATCGATTTCTCTATTAAGTTTTATGAGCCTTGAATTTCTAAAAAACTTAAGAAAAGCATAAGCCAAAAATACAACTAAGAAAATCCCACACACATCAAACAAACCATCAAAATCCTTATTTAAATAATTGATTAAAACTTGTAAAAAGAACGAAGTAACAACTGCCAAAACACTGACGACAAAAGAAAGTCCACCAATTAAAATTAAGGATTTAACATTTGGCCTAACTAATTTCAAAACAAACGGGATAACCTTAGGCTCTTCTTCTTTAATAAGTTTTCGTACCGGCTTAATAGTAATAATAACCCCAGTCCACATTTTTTTAAACTCATCAAAACTTAGTCTTCTCAGTCCAAAACTAGGATCACCTATTAATAACCGTCTTCGCCGAAAATCCACCTCGTATATCACCACATAGTGTTTGTAGGAGTCGTTTATTATTACATGGGCGATAACCGGAAGTGGAAAATAAAAGTTTTTAAACTTTCGGCCTTCAGCTTTAAACCCAAGCTCTTGTAGTGCGAGAACCAAATGATAAGCATCTGTCCCTTTATGACTCGTTCTCATCATCTCATTTAATTTTGTCATACTCGTGTATCCTCCATAGTACTTCAAAATCATCTGCACACACGCACTCGCACAGTCCTTTATTCCATCTTGCTTTACAAACGGATACTTTTTCATATTTTCACCTCCTCATAGATATATATAGTACATCGAAGGCGAATTTCCTTTTAAAAATAAAAAATTACCGCTTAAAAATTTTAATTTTTTTAAAGCCGTAACTTTTTTCCTTAAATAAATCTAAATTTGTCTTAAAATCATCATACTCATATTCACAAACGACAAGGCCACCTTCGTTAAGTAAATCTCTCTCCTCGATTACTCTAAGTGCCTTACCCATAAGACCCTTTCTGTATGGTGGATCCAAAAAAATAATATCGAACTTCTCATCCGTTTCCTTTAAAAACTTCTTATAATCGGATTTTATAACCTTAATATCATCATCCATGTTCTTAATATTATCTCTAATTACCTTTATTGCCTCGATATTATTATCGACTAGATAAGCTTCTTTTGCCCCATTGCTGATAGCTTCCAAACCTAAAGCTCCACTTCCTGCAAATAAATCCAAAACCCTACTGTCACCGACATAACTTTGAATCATTCCAAAAAGTGACTCCTTAACTCTATCCATTGTTGGTCTTGTTCCATCCACCTCAAAACCTTTCAATTTCTTACTACGATATTTCCCACTAATAATATGCATAAAATCACCACATTTATTTTAACACATTTACCTAAAAGTTGCCAAAATTTTCTCCAACATTTCAAAAGTATCAAATGCTTTTGAAATCTTATCAGCCCGTGTCAACTGATACTCTCTCTTTACCTCTTCTGTAAACTCCTTAAACATTTTAGAATCTCTATTTAAAATCTTATACCAATAAGAGTGACTCCTTAAGTAGCGCAGATAATATGGATTCTCTTTTATCTTAAATTGTACATCTAAACTCATCAGTCTTCAAAATGTTTATAAAGAGGTCTAGCCTTATAAGTATCTTTAACCTGTGGTGTCTTCTTATTAGACATATCTTGGAGTAACCCTAAAACCCTCTGCATACTATTAACCCCATTTTGAATACTATCCAAATCGAGACCTTTGATAAAATTAGCCAAATCAAATCCAGCCGCCGCACTAGCAACTGTTTTACTAGTCTTTAAATAGTCATTCCACACTTCGTTATCTTCACCATACATATCATACATCTCGTAAAACTTTTGCCAAGTCATCTTTCCATCCTTAACGTGATTAAGCAAAACAGGATGTTTCTTTACAAAATCTTTAAACTTTTCTTTTGTTTCCATATGTATCACCTATATTAATATATTCAACCCAAACAAAAAAAGTCCATTAAAGACTTACTTTTGAACATAATTTAAATTAATTGCCAAAGATGAACTTATCGAATCAGGTTGACTTGCCACGTCATTATTATAAATAACTGTAACTGTAAACTTTACCTCTTCTGACGCATCGAGCTCATCACCTTCACTTATCCCATCAAGGACAAAATTAATAGCTGGATTATTTTCATCGCTCATTTCAATATCATCTAATCTTGCATCGATATCTCCGTTATTTCTAACCGTTACCTCGTATGTTATAAAATCTCCAGGACTTTGTAATAAAGACTTAAACGATGCCGAAGTCTTAGTATAAACAGGTGGATTCTCGTTACTCGCCCCACCATGAATCTCCTTACTTGTAATTCCCGTAATCTCAACATCCCAATTACTTTCGATAGACGCACTACCATTAATTACTAAATTACTATTAAATGCCGCATATCCTATTGTCATTATACAAAGAGCAAGCAAAAGTAAATGAATAATATTCTTTTTATTTCTCATCATCACACCTCATTACTATAAAAAGTATATCACAAAACAAAAACAAAAAAAAGAGTTCTATTCACTAGAACCCTCACTCATAGAAGCAACTTCTAATTTATTACCATTGTGAATAATAATAAGTTCACCTGAAGTTTGATAACCTAAATCATCATCATATTCGATTTCAAAACTCATTCTATAAGCATTTTCATCAGTGTTTTCTCCATAAGTATATGTCTCATTACCCTTGTTTTCAACAGTAACCTTAGCTACTACCGGTAAATCTTGATCTCTATCACCATAGACATCACTTTCAACAGATTTATACATTGAATCAGAAGCGTACTTTGAAAAATCATTTACATAATCACTATAGACAAACTGTGTCCCACCGACATCGCTTTTACTGATTTTATTATCTAAATTAAAGAAATCCGCTACAAACATTTGAGCAACAAGTTCAGCATACTTTTCCTCGTCAATATCATCTGCCTCTAAAGTCTTCTTTAACTCCTCAAATAAACTTTTATAGTACTTTGTCGCATTATCCTTTAAAGTATAATTATAGCCTTCGATTGAATCGACATCTTGTACTTCTTTGGTCGTTTTCTTACCACTTGAAACCTTGTTAAAAGCTAAAACACATCCTCCGATTACTACCACTAGCAACAAGAGGAAAATCGTAATCTTTCGAATACTCAGCCTCTTTTTCTTTTTCATTCTGAACCTCCATTAATAACTTCGTCACTTTCAGTCGTCTTCTTTATCAAATCGTGAACAATTATATCGTTAGACACTGAAACTTCTTTTTCTGCACGTTGACTATATTTTTCAATATAATCCTTACCGATAACGGCATCTTCATCAAGCATTATCGCCTCGTCATTTTGACTATCATAATACATCCTATCAGTTATCCAATTACCATTAGGGAAAACGACAAAATGATCGTCTGTACTAAATACATCATGTCCTAATGCATAAGGTGTATCAATTCCCAGCATATTTCCTAAAGTTGGTAAAACATCGTACATTCCAGTAACAGTTGAAACCTCTTTATTAATCTTCTTTTGTAAATCTTTATCTTTTGTCCAAATGATAAACGGAACCTTACGATTAAGTTCATATTCATATTTCGTAAACTCATCATACCTTGGATCATCACTTGAATATTTTGAATCAGTCTCTGGATTATAATTGTAATAATAATCATACTCAGACCTCTTGATTTTTGCATCGTGATCGCCATAAATAACAAGCACGGTATCATCTAAAAGTCCTTCCTTATCGAGATTATCGACAAGCTCACCAATAGCCTGATCGGCATAATGAACAGTTGTAAAATATTTACCTAAAGTTGTATCTTTTAAATAATTATTAACAACCTCAGTTTCTTCTCCCGTCTCTGGATCAGTCGTTTTATAAGTATAAGTCAAATCTAAATCTGTCGTATCCTCAAGCCCTTCAAATGGTGTATGATTAGTAAGCATAATCAAAAGGCCATAATATTTATCATATTTTTTATTAATCTTTTTTATCTTCTGAACAGACTGTCTAAAGAATGATTTATCAGAAAGACCTAAACCAATCGTCTCATCTATATCGTAATCTTTAGTATAATTATAAAATCTATCGTAACCAAGTTGTTTATGCATTACCTCTCTATTCCACATATTTCCTTTATTGGCATGCATGCTAAACACATAATATCCATCATTACTTAAATATTTTTGAATCGAAGGATAATATCTATCCCAATAACTTACAAATACTGTCCCGCTACTAGCTGGAAGAAGTGACGTACTATAAGTAAATTCTGAATCACTACTTGTTCCAACACTCTCTTGTGAATAGAAATTAGAAAAATACATTCCTTCACTTGCAAGTTTTTTCATATTAGGTGCGAGTTCAACCCCGTTTATTTCTGTGTCCATAACAAAATTTTGAAAACTCTCTGCATGGATAACAATTATATTTTTACCTTTAAGAATATCTGTATATTCATTATCTTCAGAATCTTGAGGATATTCCTCGTAATATTCTCTAAATTCTTTTGCTGCTGTATCATAACCAAATAACGGACTTATTTGCGGTTTTAAACTAGCAATCAAATCATTAGATTGATAAACATATATTCCAAACTTCATAACTACATATTCTCTATTCCATTGTTTATAAAGACGACTTAAATCTGTACCAGTCAAAGTTGAAATAAATGCTCCTGCAACAATAGCCGCTGCGACTAAACATTTAAGCACGCTGATTCTAACTTTTTCTGCAGTTTTAACCTTACTATAATAACCACTTTTTAATAACTTACGATGCGCAAAAATAAGCATTAATGGAGCCCACCAATAGGCAAAATCCTTAATTTCCATTATTGTTCCAAGTGCATCACTAACCCCAGCTAATTGTAAACTCGTTGCCAAAAGTGAAAACGACGTAAACGAAACGTAATTAGTATAATAAATTGAATTAATAAAACATACTAAAGTTAAAATGATTGACCATGTAAAATAATACTTAAATCTATTTTTCGGTTTAAAGAAATAAGCAAATGATCCGATAAACAAAACAAAAGCTAAATCAGCTAAAACCGGACTAATAGCCGTAAAATTCTTAACCGTTAAAAATCTAAGTAACGAAGAATTTATAAGCATCGCAATAATGAATAAAGCAAATAAAATATTGTTCTTAAAAAAGAAAATAGACTTATCTCTTGCGGATGCTAAAATTTTTAAAAATTTATTCCAAAAATCTTTCATTTTTTCACCTCGGTGTACTTCAAACATTATAGCACATTTCAAAATTAAAAAAAAGTATTTACCAAAACCTTTACAATATCTAAAAAGACAGTTTAAAACTGTCTTTGCTAAAAATAGCCAGATTACCTTTTAATACTGTCTAGATTTTAACAAAAATCATCAAGTACTAGTAGTCTGAGGGTAAGCATATACCAAGGTAAATATATATGCCCATTAACTATTATCTTCATTCTTCTCTTTTTTATTCAAAATTTCCTTATAATTCGCATAAACTGTTGAATTTATCGCAATCCCTAATGATAAAACAAACGAAATCAAATAAACCCAAATCATTAACATAATAATACCGGAAATACTTCCATAAAATAAAGTATAATTAGCAAAATAATTAACGTATAAAGAATATCCCAAAGTAATCAAAATAATACCTATCGTCGCAAAAAGTGCGCCCGCATTCATAAACTTTGACGGTATTCGCGCATCGGGTGCAACCGTATAAATGTATTTTAAAACGATAAATATCAAGAAAAATGCAACTGGCCATTTTAAAATCAAGAAGAAATAATATATTTGATCATGAAATGCCGCCAAAGTCTTTATATCTAAAATCCAACTGACGATAACATTTCCATAAGCCAAAACAATAAATATAAATATAAAAAGCATCAAGAACAAAATTGTCATCAAAAACGCCTTAATTCTTCTCTTTATATAATCAGCATAAGGTAAATGATATAATTCGTTAGAAGTAACAATCAGAGAATGCGTTCCATTCGAAGCCAAAATAAAGCCCAAAATCATTACCACTAACGTATTTCCCGTAAGCTGACTATCAGTTACAAACGGTAAAATTACTTCTAAAAAATTACTTGGAATAACTTCCTTTATAACAGCTAAAAAAGACGAAGAAAAAAGGGAAAATTTTGAACCGATATATCCCAGTAACGTAAACACAGGAAATATTGAAAGTATTAGAAAAAAGGCGAGCTGACCAGGTAAAACCTTCATCTCTGGCCTCATTATTAACTTTTCTACCTTCTTAAAATACCTCTTAAAACGTTTCATAAAATCCCTTCTTACAGAAAATTACTTAATAATTTCTTCCTTGTTATTCTTCATATCACTAGTAGCTTCATTAATCGCATCATCAATTGTCTTTATTTCATCAGTAATCATACTATAACCGATTGCCGCACCAAATCCATGAGATAAATCTTTGAATTCTCTATTTAATTTTCTTATATAAGTTATAACGTCCTTCTCATCATGACCAACCATAAATATCAAGAATTCATTTCCGTTAGTTCTAATAAGCTCACTGTTAGAAAGTTGAGTCTTAATTAAAATTCCTGAAGCTTCGACTATAACCTTATCCCCCTCTGGGTAACCAAAATTATCGTTGATATATGCGACATTATTTAAATCGACTATTACAATAGCCTGTGGATAAACTTCACTACTATCCCATCTTGGAATATTTTCGTTCAAATAATTACGATTTTTAAGAGAAGTTAAATTATCTGTATAACGCAACTTATCTAATTTTGATAATTTACCGTTATATTTTTTACCTCTTCTTAAAATTTTATAAGTCATAAATCCAACTAAAGCCATCAAAACGATTGCTAAACTACTTAAAACTACTCTTAACGTATTATTACTACTATCGTAATTAAGTAAATTTCGATAACTTTCACTGATTAAACTATCTTTATTTACAAAAGTCAGATAAAAACTAAATAAATCATTAAATATTTCATTGTCGCCGATATTTCGTAAAGCGAAATTATAATCACTTCCCATATCTAAAGTTCTAATTCGTTTAAATGACCTTAAACCAAACCTAATATAATAGTCGTAAGAATAATCATCTAAAGCTGCTACATCGTTAGAACCTAGACTATTAACTAAGTCTCTAGTATTATCATACCCTTTTGTCTTAATTCCATTCTTTTTTAAATAATTATCTATTTTACTATTTTTCACCGTTGAAACAGTTACATTCTTTAAAGACTCTACACTAGCTACAGTTAAAGATGTATTTTCATCGGCAATAATATCAAACGTGCCATCGTAAACTGCTGGTGTATTAGTCACCTTAATACTATATTTACTATCATTGTCGGCAATAAAGTCGATTTTCTTATTGTTAAAATCTTCAATCATTTTATCTAAAGAAGAATAACGTTTAAAATCAACTTCGACATTTGCCATTTTCTCAAAATTGTTTATAAGTGAATAATTAAAACCTTGTAAACCATTTTTCGTTGACGCTTCATAAGGAGCATTTAAAATAAATCCATAAGTATATCGTTTACTTCTAAACTTAGTTTGTGACTTTTCATCTATATCCTTATAATCGAAATAACTACTTGCTAGATGACTGTTTAAAGAATTATTAAAATCATTACGTATCCAATATTTAAAATACTTCGTTAAAATATTATTTAACGCTTTATTATCACCCAAAGTAATTACATAACTATCTATACAATTATTAATATTATAGGCAATATTTAAATCTTTTTCCACTATTTCTGCAAAATAAGTAAGTTTTGGTAAAGCTATAAAATTAACACTTTTATTATCTAAAGCTAAAATCAAAGCATCTACATCATCAAATGTCGTTAATGTTATACTTTCATTATCCAAAGCTTTTTTTATCTTATCCTCACTGCCACTTAAAACACCAATATTGACATTGTTAATCTCATTTTCATCTAAATAATAAGTATCGTCTTTCGATAAAAGCGCATAACTATCGTTATATAAAACTAAATCATTCTTTTCTGCATCTTTCTTTCTTAACGCATAATCACTAACCTCAGCATCATCATCACTATAAGAAAGACGATTAAAAACTAAATTAGTATCATCTTCTAAATCATTAAGAAAATCAAATAACATTCCACTTCCATTATCATTGATAATCGGTACATCCGTCAAAATAGACAAATCGATAAGTTTGTTTTGATTATCATCTATCCATTTACTTTCCGACCTTGTTAAACTAAAATTGTCTTGATTTTGATTAAAAAAGTAAAAGGCTGAAACGCCTCCTAAAATCAAAACAACAGCGACTATTACAAATACAATTTTTTTACTCACCACTACCACCTGTATTTCCAAATGTCATCTCATCGTTATTTTTACTTTTATACCCAATTACTGGATAAACATCACTATCGCCATCAGCTTTAATATATAGCTGAATATCGTAATAACTTTTGTTATCCTTACTAATCCCATCCAAAATAATTGAAGAATAACCTTGAGCTGTTTCAAGTGCTAAACCAGGATCAACCGTCATAATAAAATTCAAAATTCTACCCTCATCGTGATAATTAACATCCTTAACTCCTTCTTGATTCTCAAGTTCACTAGTAATATCATCAATATCTGAAGAAGAAATCTTATGCTCCTCAATATCATCTAATCTATCGCCATACTTATTGTTGTTAAATGCTGGAAATACAAACAAAATAATAAAAGCGATAAGTAAAATTCCTAAAACAACCCCACCGATAATCAAAATTTTCTTTTTATTATTTTTTGTCATTTTCATCTAATATCACCTCGCTAATTATACTATAAAAAAACATTTTTTTCAAACAGCCACATAGGGATGTCTAGAAGTTCCATTTCCCTTTAAAATATTTATTTTTGACAAAGTAACGATTGGTCTTACTACCTTTGTCTCTTTATTTGAGCTTTCAATCTTTCCATCACTCAAACTTAAATTTTCATCGTTTACTTTAATCAAAGTATATTCCTCACCATTTTCTTTAGAATATCCAAGCAAGTAATTACCGTTATAACAAGCCTCAATATTACTTTCACTGCAATTTAAATTGTTAGATGCATTAATTAGATCTTCTAAATTCATAACTGTAACTGCCATCTTTTCACTTTCTAAACAATTACTTTGATAATTCAAACAATAATCTTCACTTGCAATCTTCTCGTTATTATCGATGCTTCCATAAAAACTTGTATTCAAATAACTATCTAAACTTGAATCCTTAAAATCATCATTTGAAACACTTAATTTAATTCCATCGTCACTTATAACCTTCATAGAACCATCGTCATTAATTTTAAGAATCCGCCAATCGTTATCACCATATTCTAAATAATTGTTAGGATTACTTCCTTTGTAATAACCATCTTGACTTGTAAGAACAACCCCATCATCACTATTCATGATAATTGAATTAGCCATTCCTGTACTTTTACTCGAGCACCCGTTGGCCTCGTCGTTATACTCATAAATATATTGTTTAGATTTATAACTTATCTCAACTCCACCGCTTAACTCTTTTTCGGTATCTCTAGGATCTTTAACATCCTCATTTGAAATGTATCCACCCTCGACAAGCTGAGAAACACAGACAACTGTAACCTCGTCTTTAGGAAGTAAATTGACATTATCTAAAGCCCAAGCTTGAGCTGCCTTTTCTATAATTTTAGTCTGACTCTCATAAGAATCATCTTGAGATGATTTAATAACTGAATTTATTGAAGGATAAACAATTAAAGCAATCAAACCTAAAATTGCCACCACCGCAATAAGTTCAATCAAAGTAAAACCTTTCTTCATCAAATCACCCTATCCTCTTAATTAAATTATAAATTAAATAATAATCAAAGTCAATGAAATTGCATTAACAAAAATAAAAGGGAATATCGATAAAAAATATTCCCTAAAATGCAGCTCAATTTAACACAATAAACAAATAAAATATATAATTATAATAAAAAGTAAAAAATAGAAGAAGTGAGCTGCATGAACATTATACAGTATAAAATTAACTATTACAATCTTTTTTTGATAAAATAATAAAAAAATTAAGGTGTAATTGTTACACTAACCAAGCCAATTCACTTTTGCCCTACTCGCACCCCAAGGTTCTCCAATAATGCTCCCTTCACCTTTCTTAATATTAATTGTTTTAATGTTAGAGCCATTAAACGTATTCACATCTATATATTCAACAGTTGATGGAAGAGTCAATTCACAATTAAACACAGTCTCTTTAAAAGTTCCACCACCATAACTATCACTGCTTATTATATTTTTTAGTCCGTCCTCAATCATAATACTATTAATTACAGCCGAATTAAATGCCTGAGAGTTTAACGTTTCCACATTACTTGGAATTGTTAATCCGTTTATTCTCACACCTCTAAAAGCTCGGTGCGCAATAGTTTTAACGGTACTTGGAATTACATAATTATTAAGTTCATTCCTAGCATAAGAATCCAAAACAGTATAATCCGTATTCCCATTCGCATCTACTCCATAAACTATTGGATTATCCTCAGGAAAATTATTTCGGTTAAATACACCACCTCCCATATATGTTAAACTTTTAGGAAGTTCGGCATGCGTTAACTTATTTTGAGCAAAAGCTTCATTATCCAAATACTCTAAACCATCAGGTAAAACAAGCTCAGTTAAATCATTATGATTAAAAGCTTCACCACCTATTTTTTTTACGCCATCACCCAGTTTTAATTTAGAAATATTATTTCCATAAAATGCAAAAACACCTATAGTAGTAACAGTGTCAGGAATAACAACACTTGTAAGACCTAATTTGGAAAAACCTTTATTGGTTTGCCAAGTACCATCCCCAATTTTAGTAACAGATAATCCATTTATTTTTTCTGGAATATTCACATCAGTACCACACTTTTCAACGTCATATCCACTTACAGTTAAAGTTCCATCTCCATTATCATAATATGTAAAACAACTTTCATCTTGCGGTCTCTCTTTAATGTTTCCTTTAGCACGCAAAGTTATATTAGTTGAAAATGCCGCATACCCACTTGTCATTATTATTAAAAATAGGAAGGTACTTATAATTATTATTTTCTTTTTTTGTTTTTCTTTTTTTCTTCTTATTCTATGCATAAAATCACCTATTTTATAATATACAATTCCATTGTACACCCCCCCCCCCCATAAAAATCAA
>DVFV01000097.1 GCA_018713045.1 Candidatus Coprosoma intestinipullorum
CCTTCTGCCCGCGGTGAACTGGAAATTACCGATATTAACCGTATTTATATGGAACAGGGGCGTTTATCCGTTGCCATGATGGGACGTGGTTATGCATGGCTGGACACGGGGACACATCAAAGTCTTATTGAAGCAAGCAACTTCATTGCAACAATTGAAGAGCGTCAGGGGCTGAAAGTTTCCTGCCCGGAAGAAATTGCTTACCGTAAAGGGTTTATTGATTCTGGACAGGTTAGGGTATTAGCCGAGCCACTTAAGAAAAATGCTTATGGTCAATATCTGCTGAAAATGGTTAAAGGTTATTAATAAAATGAATGTAATTAAAACTGAAATTCCGGATGTATTAATATTTGAACCAAAAGTATTTGGGGATGAGCGTGGTTTCTTTATGGAAAGCTTTAATCAGAAAGTTTTCGAAGAGGCTGTAGGGCGGAAAGTTGAATTTGTTCAGGATAATCATTCTAAATCGTGTAAAGGTGTACTTAGAGGTTTACACTTTCAGCTTCCTCCCTTTGAGCAGGCAAAATTAGTAAGGTGTATAGTTGGCGAGGTATTTGATGTTGCAGTAGACATTAGACCTAATTCTGAAACATTTGGTTCATGGGTTGGAGTAACTCTTTCGTCAGAAAATAAAAGGCAGCTATGGATTCCAGAAGGATTCGCCCATGGTTTTTTAACTTTAAGTGAAATTGCAGAGTTTGTTTATAAAACTAACAACTATTATTCTTCAAATCATGAAAGGGGAGTCATTTGGAACGATGAGGAAATTAACATTGCCTGGCCCTCTCAATCAGAGAAGATTCTGTCACAGAAAGATATTAATTTACCCTCATTTAGATTTGTTCAAATGTTTAGCAAGTAGTGTTATCTTTACACTGCACATAGTCATCATTTTTTATGCTTTAAGTAAATTATATTGCACATCTATAACACAAAGCGCAATAATATTTCAACCTGATGAAGGTTTGTGTTATTTATCTTTCTAGGCGTTTTTTATGACTAAAATAGTTGTGGTTTCTACAGCTCCAATATTCCCGACAAATAATGGGTACAAAAGTTCTGTATTAGGAAGAATTGATGAGTTATTAAATGAGGGTAATGAGGTCGTTTTGATTGAAATAAACCTTGAAAAGGTTACAGAAAAGAAAGATGAATTAATACCAACAAGATTTAATAATGTTCAAAGATATGAAGTAAAAAAAATATCTAGATCATTTATTGCCGAGTTACAAATATTATTTGATATCAGAACTCGGTATGAACAATTATTTTCTTCTGCTGACATTAGAGATAACATAAAAAAAATAATTGATTTAGAAAAACCTTCTATTATTATTGCTGAGTCTATATGGGCGTTGCAAGCCTTGCCTATTGAAATTAGTGCGAGAATACACTGTGTCATTCATGATGTGGCAATTGATTTCTTTAAAGAAATGTTTGTATCTCATAATGAGGTTGTACGAAAAATTTTGTTTTTTAATGATTACCTCAAGTTGAAAATTACTGAAGAAAATATTATCAAACGTTTGAGAGTTGAGCAATTTATCTTTCTAACTGAAGAAGATAAATGTTGGTATAAAACAAGATACAATATTGATGAGTGTTGTTGTTCCTTAGCGAGCAATCATCTTTATGTAGAAAAGATTAAGAGAACTATCAATTTCCAAACACCTTTCCTGCTTATTCCCGGTAGCATTGAATTTTCACAAAATTTTTATGGCTTAAATTGGTTTATAAAAAATATATATCCTAGATTAAATAGGGAAATAAGAATAGTTGTAACAGGAAAGGCATCAGATAAAAAAATAAAGATGTTAAACTGTGGAGAGGAAATTACCTTTACGGGAGAGCTTGATTTTTACACATATAATCAACTTAGCTCAACATGCTTGGGTGTCATTGCACCGATTACAACGGGCACTGGAATTAAAATAAAAATATTAGAAGCTGTGCAAAAAGGTATTCCTGTACTTACAACAAAATTTGCTTCAAAAGGAATATGTTCCGATTTATGTTTTTATTGCGAAGAGGATACTGACACAAACTTTGTCAATTTAATTAACAGTTTTCTTGAAACTACATTAAGAGTCCAAGAATGAATTTACTGCTTTTTTCAGTCCTTGCATTTGGTTTAATATTGGCTTTGGCCCATAATAATAAAAGTGGAGATATTAACGCATACTTAATGTTTTTTCTCGTGGTCCTAATGGTATTAATCTCAGGGCTGCGTATGAATGATAGCGATTATATCGAATACAAGAAAATGTATAATGAAGTACCTATTTTATGTGACTTTAGTCTCGCATCTATAAGAGATATACATGGGGAGGTAGGCTATCTACTCTTATCATCAATCTTTAAAACTTTATGCTTGCCATTTCAAGTATTTCTTTTTTTTATTGCTTTTTTATCACTCCTGCTTACATATTTCTCATTCAGAAAGATAAGTTTAATACCGATACTATCGTTAGTTTTTTATTTAAGCCATGCTTTTATAGTTAGAGATTTGATTCAAATTAGGGCAGGATTAGCTGTTAGCATATCATTATATTCAATAATTAAATTTAAAGGAAATAAAAGTATAATTACAGGAGTTTTATTTGCTTCTTTGATTCATTCTGGGGCGCTTATTATTGCTCTTTGCTATCCTTTTTTCAAAAAAAAATACATAACATTAAAAATGATGTTGTTTTTATTTTTAGTGTCAGTTATTTTTTCTTATTTGAATGGGCTTAACTTATCGATACAACTCTTATCTCAGTATAGTTTGCTTCCAACTGCAATTTCGAATTACGTTGGTTGGGAAGAATATGATTATCGGGTGAGTATATTTACTAATCCGGTTTTTATCAAAGGTGTTTTTTTAATTGTCTTAATGCACAAATATGTACTTTCAGATATTAAAAATGAGAAAATTATAGTGCTTTATAACTTATATGTTTTAGGTGTATTAGCTATGGTTGCATTGAGTGGAATGGCTATTCTTTCAGGCCGTCTTTCATCCTTTCTGACACTAGGTGAAAGCATTTTAATTGTATATGCTCTGTTCTACAAAAGAAATACATCTTTGGCGTTTCTAATTTTTTCTTTTTTAACAATTGTGCAATTAGGATATGATCTCTTTATTTCTAATGTGCATCCTGAGCTTACTCTGATTATATTTGGGTGAATCTAAGTGAAAAATAATAAA
>DVFV01000098.1 GCA_018713045.1 Candidatus Coprosoma intestinipullorum
CATGGACAGGAAATGTGGGACTTGCCAACGTATCAGATATTTTGAGAGCAAGTACTAATCCATCATGTACATCAGCAACGACTTCATATAACGGAACTAACGGGTGTAATAGTAATTACCTATTAGATAAAGGAGAAGCAAGTACATTATATTGTTGGACAATAAATGCTTATTCTAGCGAGTCAGGTGGTAATTCGCCTTATGCCTGGTCTGTTCGTGCGGCTAGTTCGGGTTCGTACTTTTTCAGAACTCGCGCCGCTTATAGTGATATCGCTCCCCGCCCAGTAGTCTTCTTAAAATCTGATACTACTTTGTTAGGAAGTGGAACAGAGTCTGATCCGTTTGTGATAAATTAAAAAAGTAATTTTAGATTTAATTCTAGAATTACTTTTTTAAATGAGAAATCTTTTCTTTTTTATTTTCATAAGTTCATTTGAAATGTCTTCGTATAACTCTTCGTTTTGACTATAAAATATTTCGAATACATCAATATTTTTATAATATAGTTTTTTTATTTTGATTAGTGTTTCTATTTCTTCATCTTCTGAAATATTATTTGGTTCAAGTGATTTTATAGCTTGTTTGGTTTTTTTATCGCTTGTAATTGGTTTTATTATAACGTCGCCTTTTTTATCTTGAAGAAGTTTTGTATTAAAAACACTTAGACGATAAATACGGGATTGGGTTGGGTCTAGAAAATAGTTTTTTCCATTTTGTTTTGATAAACAGATTCGGTGATTTCCACCTATTAGTTTTAAAATATTTTTTTCTTTTTTCTCTTTTTTTTTAAATTTTAAGTATTTTAAGAAATATTTATTTTGTTTTTCATCGAAATACTGGTATTTAAATTCGTTTGTTTCGGTATTTATTATGGGTTTAGTTTTAATATATGTTTGATAATCAATTTCAGTTAATTCTTCTTTGGTGTTTATTTCATATTGTTTGTCGTAGCACCCAATACTATATGACTCTATTTGGTAATTATTTAAAATATCTGTAAGTAATTGTGCTTGATGGCGACATACACTTTGGCCAGTAAAGACGTTTGCTCCGCTTATTACTGAAATATCTATGGCATTTTTATCACTGAATATTTGTTTGTGATTTTGAGAAAGGTAACCATCATTTAGAAGGTGTGCATAAAGGGCATATACTTCTAGAGGTGTTTTAAATTCAAATAAGAGATTTAATTTATTATAATTATTTAGAAATTCTTGGTATAAGTTTTTGATTTCAACAATGTTTTTAGTTTTTTCAATGTTTTTAGAATAAGCTAGATAGTTACCTAGAATTTCAGCTGAGATTAATAGTGGAGATAGTAAAATAATTGTTTGGTTATTCATAAATGAATTAGTTAGTGTAATGAATACGGGTGCGATTAAAGATATATCTCTTGTTTTTTCATATGTGTTTGTACTTATTTGATTAAATATATTTTTCATAATTTCCCCTTCTTTGCGGGAATATAATAACATATTTAGTTTTCTTTGTAAAATTAGTTCTTAAGTATCAAATGAATGATAAATAACAACATAATAATGATTAAAACGATTATAAATCTTAGTAATTCGTAAATCGTGAAGCTATCTATAATTTTAATCATCTCCTTACTACTTTTTTGAGGGGCGACAAAATTAATTTTACCACAGTATGTGTAGTTTTCAGCTATTTATTTTTTTTGATGTGTAAAGGGTGTAAAGTTAGTTTTTAATTGATGTTTGGATAATTATCGTTTATAATGGTAGTGGTGATAACAGTGATAGAGAATAGAATACAAGAACTTACAGAGATAATTAATAAGGCAAATCACGATTATTATACTTTAGATAATCCGACTATTACGGATCAAGAGTATGATAGGTATATGGAGGAACTTCAAAGGCTTGAAGAAGAATATCCACAGTATAAAAAAATCGATTCTCCAACTCAAAGGGTTGGTAGTGAGGTTATTTCAGAGTTTAAAAAAGTAACTCATGAAATTCCAATGCTTTCACTTGGAGATATTTTTAATGAAGATGAAATTATCGAATTTGATGAAAAGGTAAAAAAAGTTGTTCCAAATCCTAAATATGTAGCTGAGCTTAAGATAGATGGATTATCAGTTTCTTTACTTTATAGAAATGGTGAACTTGTTAGAGCAGCAACTAGAGGTGATGGGGTTGTCGGAGAGGATATAACACATAATGCAAAAACAATTAAAGATATTCCACTTAGGATAAAAAAGCCTATCGATATTGAGGTTAGAGGCGAGATTTATATGAGTAAGGCTTCGTTTAAAAAGTTAAATGAAAATGGAGCTAATTTTGCAAATCCACGTAATGCGGCAGCCGGCAGCGTGCGACAGCTCGATTCAAAGGTGGCAGCAAGTAGAAATTTATCTAATTTTATTTATCATTTACCGGATCCAGAGGATTATGATATACATACACATTATGATGCACTTAATTTTATGAAAGAGCTTGGATTTACGGTTAGTCCAAATAATAAAAAAGTGAATAATATCGATGAGCTTATGGATTATATAAATTATTGGACAAAGGAAAGGCCAAATCTTCCTTATGAGATAGATGGTATTGTTATTAAAGTAAACGATCTTAATGATCAAAAGAAACTTGGTTATACAGCAAGGTGTCCAAAGTGGGCGATTGCATATAAATTTCCAGCCGAAGAGGTTTTGACAAAGGTTCGGGATATTATTTTTACGGTTGGAAGAACTGGTCAGGTTACTCCTTCGGCTATTTTGGAGCCAGTTAGAGTTATGGGGTCACTTATTTCTAAAGCGACGCTGCACAACGAAGATTATGTCGTTTCTAAAGATATTAGAGTGGGCGATACAGTTTCAATTAAGAAGGCGGGGGATGTTATTCCAGAGGTCGTAAGATCACTTCCTGAGAGAAGAGTGGGGACAGAGAAGAAGTTTGAGATGATAAAAAACTGTCCAATGTGCGGAAGTGTTTTGGTTCGCAAAGAAGATGAATCAGCTTATTACTGCATGAATGAACACTGTCCAGCAAGGTGGCAAGAGAAACTTATTCATTATACTTCTAGACATGCACTTAATATCGAAGGTTTTGGAGATAGGATAATCGAAGATTTTTATAATTTAGGTTTTATTAAGACTTATGAAGATTTTTATACTTTAGATAAGCATAAAGAAGATTTAATGGAACTAGAAGGATATGGTAGTAAGAAGGTAAATAATTTACTTACAGAAATTGAAAACAGTAAGAATTTATCTTTAGAGAGGTTGTTATTCGGTCTTTCAATTAGACATGTCGGTCAAAAAACAGCAGATATTTTAGCAAGAAACTTTAAGAATATCGATAATTTAATGAATGCATCTGTAGAAGCTATTGCAGCTGTTAAAGATATTGGTATGACAATTGCTAAAAGTGTAGTAAAATTTTTTGAAGATGAGAGAAATAAAGAACTTATTGCTCATCTCAAAGATTTTGGGGTTAATATGTATTATTTAAAAGAAACAAGTGAGGAAGAAACTTTATTTACGGGTAAGACATTTGTTTTAACAGGTTCACTTGAGAGGTTTACAAGAGATGAGGCAAGAGAGAGAATTGAAGTTTTAGGAGGAACTGTTAGTAGTAGTGTTTCAAGAAAAACTGATGTGGTTGTAGCTGGAAGTGAAGCTGGGTCAAAGCTTACTAAAGCCGAAGAACTTGGAATTACAATCTGGAATGAAGAAGAATTTATAAATAATTTGTCTAAGTACTAGAAATAGTACTTTTTTAATTTTGTTTTTAATATATTTTGTTATATAATAAGGAACTGGTGACTTATATGAATGAACTTAGAATTATTAAAAAGAAGTATGGGGAAGTAATGATGCATTTGTGCAGGAAAATATTTCCTACTATTTTGGAAACTGATGGTTTGCTTTTGAAACTTTTAGAGGAACATTTTGCTTATAACCGTAATTTAGGTGAAGATATTATAAATAACGATAGAGTTTTAGAGTTTAAAGAGTATGTATATAGTTTGGTTAGTTATAAGGATAATCAAGTTGAGAGTGATTTTGATCCAGAGGTTCTGTTGGAAATGGCTGGATATAATTTATATGAATGTAAAACAGAGGAAGATATTCAAAGTTTTAGAAAGTATTATGCGGAAGGTGAAGAAATTTGTACTTTTAATGGTGGAAGACTTAATAAAGCAAGAGTTTTTTTTGCGGTTAAAAAGAATGTTTCTGATATTAAAAGAGAAGATTTTCCATGCGCATATAGAGATGATAAGTACGGGACGTCAGTTATAAGTATTCAATTTACTAAGGATGGCACGAATTCGTTAAAGATAACAAATAGATATAATCATCATGTAATTAATCCCGATGCGACTTTTGGCAATGATTTAGATAATATTATACCAGGTCTTACTTATGCTTTTGCACATAAATATGGTTTGGTTCAAACATTTGAGGATACTTCATTTAAGATGGACGGCTATATTTTGGCAAATGATGGTAAGTATTATAAATATAATTATGAGATAAACAATATATATTATTGTCCTGATAATGTGATTATCGATAATTTCGAGGTAAAAAAATTTAATAGTGATAGTTTTTTGATTATCGATTATTTTGTTTTGGATTTAGAAAAAAAGAAAATGTATTTATATGACAAAAGTATTTTCGATGACTTTGAAGAAAAGGTAAAAGGAATTTCAGATATCGAGGTTTATAAACACGAGGATAGTAAAAATGTTTTAATAAGGCTTGATAGTGGTGAATACATGGCACTTTTATTGGATAAGTTTAACAATTTAAAAGGTTTAGAAAGTAATATAGATTCGGTTTTAGGTAATGACTTTTTGGGTTATGATGAGACAATTGAAAGTTTAATTTTACCGAATATAGAGGCAGTAGGGGATGAGTTTTTATACTACAATACTAATCTTAAATATTATGATTTTAGAAATTTAAGATTTGCAGGAAAGAAATTTTTATACAATAATTTAGAGATTAAGGATGTTTTTTTACCATCACTTGAAAATGCGGATGATGAATTTATGTATTTTAACAAATATATAGAAAAAGCTTATATGCCGAAGCTTAAAGAGACTGGTAAGTATTTTATGTTTAGTGCGGAGCAAATAGAAAGGTTTGATTTTGGTTTGCTAGAAAATGTAAGTGATTATTTCCTTTATAACTTTAATTTTGTTAAGAAAGTTTATTTTCCTAATTTGATAAAAATGGGAAATTACTTTATGTACTGTGATGATAATGTAGAGGTTTTGGACGCGCCAAACCTTAGAGAAGTTGGGAACTTTTGTTTTTATAAAAATTTGGTTTTGCAAAAGATTATTTCTGATAATATTGAAAGTATAGGATATGGGTGTAATAAGGAGTTTGAAAGGATTGATAGGAGAAAGGTACTAAGAAAGTAATAGTATCTTTTTTTGACAATTTATTTTTGATTTAGTGTTTATAATAGGAATAAATTAACTTAAAAAAAATATAATTTTTTAGCACTATTCTCTTGACAGTGCTACTAAAGAGTGATAAGATTATGGCAGTTAAGCAAAAAGAGTGCTAAAGAAGGTGAAGGTATGATAACAGATAGGCAGAAAAAGCTTTTGAAAACGATTGTGGAAAATTATATTAAAACAGCAAGACCAGTCAGTTCAAAAGCTTTGTGTAAAAGGTTTAAATGTTCAAGTGCGACGATTCGAAATGAGATGGCATCACTTGAAGGACTTGGGCTTTTACAAAAGACACATACTTCTTCAGGCAGAGTTCCTAGTGATAATGGTTATAGATATTATGTCGATAATATTATGAAACCTGAGGAGCTTAGCGATGAAGATGTTATGAGACTTGGTCAGATTTTTTCAAATAATTCTTTGGTACTGTCAGATGCAATTTCAAAGAGTATGGAGATTGTATCAGAGCTTACTAATTATACGGCTATAGTTTTAGGTCGTTCATCAGATGATAATAGGATTGCTAAGGTTGAGGTAGTGCCAATCGATAACAACAAAATGATCGCGATTGTTATTACTGATAAAGGTCATGTTGAAAACAGAAATGTGACGATTCCTGATAATATCAGTAAAGACGAGGTAAAAAGAGTTATCGAAATCATCGATAAATTAATTATCGGAGTTTCACTTAGCGATGTGGCAAAAGTTCTCGAATTTGAGGTTAAGCCAGTAATCGATAAGGCAGTTAAGCAACACGAAGCTTTATATAATGCGTTTTACAATGCGTTTAGTGACTTTGGGCCAAAACAAAGTGTGATGGTTCGAGGTACTAGTAATTTACTGAAGGAGCCAGAGTTTGACGATGTCGATAAAATAAGAAATATACTTAATAAATTCGATGATCATGATTTTATTAGAAATATAAAAGAGGATGATGATGGAATTAAAGTTTATATCGGCAGTGAAAATCAGATAGATGAGGACATTTCAGTAATTAAGACGTATTTTTATAAAGATGGTGAAGAAGGAACTATTGCTTTAGTTGGTCCTAAGAGGATGGAATATGGCCGAGCAGAAGCTTTGCTTAATTATATTAAAGAAAATATAGGCAGGTGATAGGTGTGAGCGAAGAAGAAAAGAAACATCACGACAAGGATGATTATAAAAAAGATAAGCATTATAAAGAACACGATGATCATAAGAAACACGATTATGACAAGCATAAACATGATAAGCACGATGGTCATAAGTATGATTATGATAAACATGAAAAACAGGATGAGCATAAAAAAAATCATGATGATAAATTAGAAAAACAAAACGAGGAGAATTTAAAGAAGATTAAAGATTTACAAGAAGCTTTACTTCGCACGCAAGCTGATAATGTAAACTACCGCAAACGTAAGGATGAGGAGGTTGCAAAAAGACTTGAGTATGCGAATGAAGATTTGGTAAAAGAGATTTTACCGGTTGTCGATAATTTCGAGAGAGCGATAAGTTTAGATGACGATAATCTAGACGATGAGCTTTCAAAATTCTTACAAGGTTTTAAAATGATTTATTGTCATTTGGTTGATATTTTGAATAAATACGATGTCAAGGCGATTGACGGAGCGAATAAGCCTTTTGATCCAAAGTATCATCAAGCAGTTTTAACTGAAAAAGTCGATGGTATGGAATCTGGTATGGTAATCGAAGTTATGCAAAAGGGTTATTTATTTAAAGATAAAGTTATAAGACCGGCAATGGTCAAGGTTAGTGAATAGAGAGGAATGATTATTTATGAGTAAAACAATAGGTATTGATTTAGGTACAACTAACAGTTGTGTTGCTGTTTGGGAAGGTGGCGAAGCTAAGGTTATCGCTAATCCTGAGGGATCTCGTACTACTCCTTCAGTTGTAGCTTTTAAAAACGGTGAAATTATTGTTGGACAAGCTGCAAAAAACCAAATGGTAACTAATCCAGAGACTATTTCTTCTATTAAGAGACTTATGGGTACTTCTAAAAAGGTCGAAGCTAATGGTAAGAAATATACTCCAGAAGAGATTAGTGCGATGATTTTAAGTGATTTAAAGAAAACTGCTGAAGCTTATTTAGGTGAGCCAGTTAAGAAGGCTGTTATTACAGTTCCAGCTTACTTCAACGATGCGCAAAGACAAGCTACTAAAAATGCTGGTAAGATTGCTGGACTTGAAGTTGAAAGAATTATCAATGAACCAACTGCTGCTGCTTTAGCTTATGGTCTTGATAAGCAAGAAAAAACTGAACAAATTTTAGTTTACGATTTGGGTGGTGGAACGTTCGATGTTTCAATCCTAGAAATCGGAGATGGTGTATTTGAAGTTAAAGCTACTAGTGGTAATAACCATTTAGGTGGTGATGATTACGATAAGAGAATTATCGACTACTTAGTAGATGAATTTAAGAAAGAAACTAGTATAGATTTATCTAAAGATAAGATGGCTATGCAAAGACTTAAAGATGCTGCTGAAAAAGCTAAGAAAGATTTAAGTGGTATGACTACTACTAATATATCTTTACCATTCATTTCTCAAGGTGCTGATGGTCCAGTTCATTTAGAGAAGAGTTTAACTAGAGCTAAATTTGAAGAGTTAACTCACGATTTAACTGAATCTACTTTGGAACCAGTTAGAAATGCTTTAAAGGATGCAAAACTTTCTAAGAGTGATATCGATAAGATTTTATTAGTCGGTGGTTCTACAAGAATGCCAATTATTGCTGAGACTATTAAGAAAGAGCTTGGTATGGAGCCTTCTAAGGGTGTTAACCCAGATGAAGTTGTTGCAATGGGTGCTGCTATTCAAGGTGGAGTTTTAACTGGTGATGTTAACGATATAGTATTGCTTGATGTTACACCTTTATCACTTGGTATTGAAACACTTGGTGGTGTTTGTACAGTACTTATTCCAAGAAACACAACTATTCCAACAAGTAAATCACAAATATTCTCAACTGCTGCGGATAATCAACCAGCTGTAGATATTCACATTTTACAAGGTGAAAGACCAATGGCTGCTGATAATAAGACTTTGGGTAATTTCCAACTTACTAATATTGCACCAGCTCCTAGAGGAGTTCCACAAATCGAAGTTACATTTGATATCGATGCCAATGGTATTGTCAATGTTAAGGCTAAGGATTTAGGAACTAATAAGGAACAATCTATTACAATTACATCTTCTACTAATTTATCAGATGATGAAATCGATAAGATGGTTAAGGAAGCTGAAGCTAATAAGGCTGCCGATGAAAAACGTAAAGAGGAAGCTGATACAAAGAACGAAGCTGAACAACTTATCTTTATGACTGAGAAATCTATTAAAGATTTAGGTGATAAGGTAGATAAGAAAGATAAAGAAGAAGCTGAAAGTTTAATTAAAAATCTTAAAGAAGCTATGGATAAAAATGATATCGATGATATTAAGGCTAAAAAAGATAAATTAAACGAAAAAGCTATGGCTTTAGGTGCGAAAGTTTACGAAGAGGCTGCTAAAAAAGCGCAAGCTGAACAAAACAATTCAGATAATTCAGATGATAAAAAAGATAACGATGTAAAAGATGCAGATTATGAAGAAAAATAAAAGGGAAGTTCTAGGTGACTAGAACTTTCTTTAAGATAATGAGAAATGGGGATAATATGATAAAAGAAAAGTTACGTAGTGAGATTAAAGAAGAAGATAAGTGGGATTTAACAGGTCTTTATAAAACGGAAGATGAGTGGAATAAGGATTATGATGAGCTTCAAGGTTTGATAAGTAAATTCGATGATTTTAAAGGCAAGCTTAATAATTCTAAGGATATACTTAAATATTTTGAGTTTAATAACGAGGTTAATTTAAAGCTTGAAAATGTATGTGTTTATACTTATTTAAAATTTGACGAGGATACGACTAATACGCATTTTCAAGAGCTTAAGGGAAGGGCAGATAATTTACTTTCAGAATTTTCGCTAGTTTCATCATTTGTGATGCCTGAACTTTGTAAATTATCTAAAGATGATATAGAGAAATTTATGGCTGAAGAGGAAGGGCTTAGAAAGTATAAATATGATTTTGATTGTATTTTGAGGATTAAAAATCACGTTTTATCCGATAAGGAAGAAAGTTTACTTTCTAATTTAGAAAAGCCAATGTCCGTTTCTGAAGAGGTATCTAGTTATTTAAGGGATGCTGATATGAAATTTTCGCCTATTAAGGACGAAGATGGTAATGAGGTCGAACTTACGAATACTAATTACGAGAGGTTTATCACTTCAAAGGATAGGAATGTTAGAAAGAGTGCGTTTTTAACTTTATATAAATCTTATGAAGAGCTTATTCACACTTTTGCGTCAGCTTATCAAGGTAAGGTTAGTCTTGCCAACAGGATGGCTAAAATAAGAGGCTATAAGGGAGCTCGCGAGGCAGCTTTAGATAGTAATTTTGTCGATAATAAGATTTACGATAATTTGGTGGCAACAGTTAATAAACATTTAGATATTATGGATGATTATTATGCGATGAAGAGAGAGGTTATGGGTTTACCGGAAATTCATATTTACGATATTTACAGTAGACTTGTTCCATCTTACGACAAGAAGTATACTTTCGAGGAGGCTAAAAATATCGTCCTTGAAGCATTAAGCGTTTTAGGTGATGATTATGTAAATAATTTAAAGAAGGCGTTTGATGAGAGATGGATCGATATTTATCCGAATAAAGGTAAGACTGGCGGAGCTTATGAGAGAGGATGCTATAAAACTCATCCTTATGTACTGCTCAATTTTAATGGTAAGTTTAACGACGTAAGTACGATAGTCCATGAACTTGGTCATGCGATGCATTCATATTATTCTGATAAGAATAACGATTATGCACATCATCAATACGAGATTTTTGTAGCTGAGGTGGCTAGTCAAGTTAATGAGATATTACTGGCTAAGTATTTACTTAATAAAAGTACAGATAGAAATGAAAAGCTTTACATTTTAGATAATTTGATGGAAACATTTAAGGGTTCAATAATTAGACAGACGATGTTTGCCGAGTTTGAGGATTTGATGCACAAAGAAGAAGCTAAAGGTACTGTTTTGACAAGTGATTTTCTATCAGATAATTATTATAAACTTTATCAAAAGTATTCTGGCAAGAATATGATAAGTGATAAGGAAATAAGATATGAATGGGCGAGGATTCCTCATTTCTATTACGATTTTTATGTCTATCAATATTCTACAGGTTTAGCTTCTGCTTGCTTTATCGCAAATAATATTTTGAATAAAAAAGAAGGCTTTTTAGAGAAGTATTTGAAGTTCTTGAGTTTAGGTGGGTCAATGGATCCAGTAGATGAGCTTAGGGAAGCAGGAGTCGATATAAGTAAGCCAGAAGTTATAGAAGAAGCTTTGAATATGTTTAAAGAAACGATAGAAGAGTTTAAAAATATTTATAGTGAGAAGTAGGTGATTTTATGAATAAGAAGGATTATTACGAGGTCCTTGGTGTCAGTAAGGATGCCAGTGAAGCTGAGATAAAAAGTGCGTTTAGAAAGCTTGCTAAAAAATATCATCCGGATGTTTCTAAAGAACCTGATGCGGAAGAGAAGTTTAAGGAAATTCAAGAAGCTTATGCGGTTTTATCTGATGCGGATAAAAGAAGACAATATGATCAATTTGGTCATGCGGCATTTAGTGGTAACGGTGCTGGTGGAGCTTCTGGATATGATTTTTCTGATTTTGATTTTTCCGATATATTTGGTGATATTTTCGGTAGTTCTTTTGGCGGCGGTTTTTCTGGATTTTCAGGATTTGGAGGTTCCAGAGGAAACAGAGCTCGAAAGGGACAAGATACGGTTGTCAGAGTTAAACTTAGTTTTGATGAGGCTGTGTTTGGATGCAGGAAGACAATTAATTTAACTTTGAATGAAAAGTGTTCAGCTTGTGATGGTGAAGGTGGAAGTGGAGTTACTACTTGTGATAAATGTCACGGTAGTGGAACAATGACAGCTAATCAATCAACTTTATTTGGAACTTTTATGACAAGAACAACTTGCGATAAGTGTCAAGGAAGTGGAAAAACTTATAAGAATGTTTGTTCAAGGTGCAAGGGAACAGGAAGAGTCCGCGAGAACAAAGATATCGAAGTTAATATTCCAGCTGGAGTCGATACCGGTAATCAATTACGTATTTCTGGCAAGGGTGAAGCCGGAGTTAACGGCGGACCTAATGGCGATATTTATTTAGAGTTTACAGTGGCTTCTCATCCTTTATTTGAACGTGACGGCAGTGATGTATACTTAGATTTACCAATTACAATTACAGAAGCGGCTTTGGGTGTTAAGAAAGATGTTCCGACTTTAGATGGAGCTGTTAAACTTAATATTCCAGCTGGTAGTCAATCAGGTGATAAACTTAGAATTAAGGGTAAGGGTATTGCTGATGTTAATTCTGGAAGAAAAGGAGACATTTATGTCGTGTTAAATGTTGTCGTTCCAAGAAAACTTTCTAGAGAGCAAAAGAAATTATTTGAAAAACTTGTCGATAGTGGTTTAGATGAGGCTCCAGAATTTGAAAAAATAAAGAAATATATGAAATAGCTTAGGCTATTTTTTTGCTTGCGAAAATTGTGATTTAGAAAAATTATTAAAATCAGCTATTATTTAATTTAAATGAAAAATTTTTTTCTACTTGATTTAGTGTAAATTTGACAAATATTTGTTTTTTTATATAATATTTGGTGCTTAAGAGAGGAGTTTTTTTATGTCTTGTTTTAATCAAAAGTTAAATGAAGTTTATAATTTTTTAAAAAGTGGTAGAAGAATTTCTGATAGAACTTTATTTAGTGATGGAACTAATGTACAACTTTTTTTGATTAGCTATAGGGAGATAATACATAATAAAGCTGAGACGGGAGATAAAAAAGCCTTTTTTGTTGATATGTATAATAACGATAAGAAACAATTTTATTTTAATTTTAAATTAAATGAAGCTTATTTATATATAAAAAGTTTTAATTTTCCTATGCCTTCTGATAATATTTTGTTTAGTGATTTAACTAATATGGGTTTGTGGTTACAAAATAATAAGAGTAAGCTAAAAGAAATGGCTTTAAAAGGTAATGAGGAAGCTGCATTTGTAACCCAAAGCTATGATAACAAAAATAAACTTAGTCAAACAGATTCGTTTTTAGAAAGTGAATTTTTAAAAGAATTAGATAGGCAAAAAAAGGTAAAGCAGGAAATTTTAACAAAATTAAAAGATATTAATAATTTAGAGGATGAATATTTAAAATATGATGATAAGATGAAAAGAATTATAGAGAGTATTCAAGATAAAAAATTAAAAATGAAGTTAGAGCGAAAAAGGATGAAAATGGTAATTATAAGTGTTAATTCATTCGAACGAACTCTGACGAAATTTAATAAAATATTTGTTAAGAGGCAATAAGTGTAAATTTGACAAATATTAATTTTTAAGTATAATAACGTTTGTTAAAAATGGTTCAATCCTTATTTATAAAGAGGTTTATGGATTTTGATTAGTTTTACTTGGTGATAAAAAATGTTTAAAATTGAAGATAGAATAAAGGAACTTAATGATAATATTGTTTTAACGGCTTATGAACTAGTTATACCTGTTTACTTTAGTGATGGGTTTGCTGTTAAAGAGTGGTTTAGTCGTACTAAAGCAAGACTTATTAAACGAGATGATAATTCATCACGGTTTGTTTATTTTGTTTTAAATAACCGAAGAAAAATAGCTTTTGAGCTAAAAAAACAAGAAATGTTAAGGTTTGTTTTATATGGAAAATTTCCGACTTCAAACGATAAAAAAGCAAGGTTTTATGATGGCTCTTTAATGGGAAATTGGTTTCGTAAAAATAGGGATAAATTAATAGAATTGTCTATAAAAGGAGATGAGGAGGCATCGTTATTACTTAAAATATATAACAAGCCAAAGAGGAAAAGTATAAAGTATCGAAAGTACTTGACGTTTGATGAGAAGGTTTTAGAACTATATAAGCTTTTAATTGCAAATGATGATGTTTTTGATCGTAAAAGTAAATATAAGTTTAGTGATGGTGTCGATGTTAAATTTTGGGTAAGTAAAGTTAAAGATAAACTTTTAGCGTTAAATACATCAGAATTTAAATACATTTTAGAGAGAATTCCCCATTTTCTCAGTTTTGAAAACAAGCTTAAGGAGTTTTTAATTTATATAAGCGAAAATAGGAAATTTCCTAGCACCGAAGATTTTAGTGATGGTGTGCGAATGAATAATTGGTTTTACAATAATCGTGAGAGAATTTATTTACTTAGTGAAAATGATGAGGTGGCAAGACTTATTGTTGATGTAATTTTAAGTTTTAAGCCAAATTATTTTGCTTATTTAGATGATAAAGATAAAGGAGGAGTTAAATATGGCAATAAATAATGAAAAAATACAGGATTTAGTTATGTTTGTTTTAACAAGTAATAGATTACCAAAAGAAGGCGATTTGTTTATGGATGGTAGTTCAATGAAGGATTTTTTGGAAAAAAATTTAGAGACAATCTATAAGAATGAAGGTAATGATGGTGAGATTAATCTTTTAATTAGTCTTATTAAAAATATCGATAGTGAATTTTTTTCTTTAGGTTATAGAGAGGAAAAAGATATATATGATGATAATTTTCGTAATATGATTAGTTCTTTTGAAAAAAGTTATCAGGACAAAAATGTTAATAATCATAGAAGACCTATAGTGGTTAAGGAACGTAAAAAAGAGGTTCATAAGTTAAATTTCTTTGATTTTGTTCGTGAGTTAACATCATATATTGAACATCATAATGAACTTCCAGGAACAAATAAATTTTTTAGTGATGGTAAGACTTCTATGAAATATTTTTTAGCAAAAAATAAAGAAAAAATATATTTAAATAAAAAAGATCGCAAGGATTTGGATTTGTTAAAGAAAACAATTCAAAAGGTTTCACCTGACTTTTTTAGTGATGTTGAAATTTCTGATGATATTATAGAAGATACTTCTTCTATTATTCAAGAGAAAACTAGTCCTAAAAAGATTGTAAAGGTTAGTACTTTTGATTTGCGATTACAAGAACTTTATTATGATATTATTGATTCAGAAAAATATGGATATAATTGTTCTATAAGGTTTAATGATGGCGTCAAAAAGAAAGAATGGGTTATGGAAAGTAAATCTAAACTTATGGAAATTAACAGTGCGATGTCTAATAAGGTTTTGAATTATTATTTTAAAAATGCGGATAGTTTTTCTGAAGTTGTCCAAGAGGTTTGTGATTATCTTGATAAGAATAATTATCAGTTTCCGTTTGAAGATATGAGTTTAAATTCTGGTGAACTTTTTTCTGAATGGTTTAAATCTAATAGAAATAAAATAGATAATTATGTAAGGTATAATGATAGTAGAGTTAAACTTATTTTGGGGTGCTACTACGCTAGTCTTAAGTCCAATTTTGAAAATATGATTAGTAAAGTGTTTTCTTCAATTAATGATGGTACTTTAGATAAAGAATTAATTAAATGGGTAAATGATAATGGGGATGCAATAATACTTAGACAAAAGTTTGATGATAGACTGGTTTTGATTGCCCGCAAATTACTTACTAACTATATAACGTTTGATCAAGGAATTAAAGAAGTTACCGCGCTTTTTAATAAGTATAGTTTTGCCGAAATGAAAGAAAAGAATATTAGGCTTAGTAATGGAATACTTGTGAAAACGTGGATTAGTAAGAGAAAAAGTGATATTACTTGTAAACGTTTTTCTGATGATGTTTGTGATGTTTACTGTAATATAAAATATGGTGATGGTGATGATATATTTAAAAAAGAATATTTTCTAAATTATGAGGCTAAATTATATGAGGCTTTTGTTATTTTAAAATCTTTGAATAAAGTTCCGAGAAGAGGCGATAATGTTAGATTTAGCGATGGGACAAATGTAGGAAACTTTTTGGATTTTTCTAAGTCAAAGATTTATGAGAGTGATAATTTAATGGCTCAGGCTCTTGCTGCAAGAATTTTGGAAATGGAGCCACATTATTATGATGAGACTATAATAGGAATTGAAAAAAGAATGCGTAGAAAGGCTTTAAGAAAAGTTAAATAATGAAAGGATTATCATTTGATAAGGCTTTAGATGAAGTCTTTGAATGTATTAAGTTAAATGGCAGGATAACTAGAAATTATGATTATAGTCTTAGTAATGGTGTTAGTATGCATAGGTTTCTTGTTTATAACAAAGATAAATTGTATAATAGGACTGATGAAAAGGCTTTATTTATTGTAAATGTTCAGTGGGAAAGTAATCTTAGTTTTGAAGATAAACTTTTTCAGGCTTATGTATTTATAACTAGTTATGGAAATATTTATAGGTCATTAGATTTACATTTTAGTGATGGGTCAAATGTTTATGAGTGGCTTAGAAATAATTTTGACAAGATTGACGAGATGACTGATGATAAGGCAATAAAGATATGTGAAAATCTTGGCTGGAAAATGGAAGATGATGAAGTTTTTTTACTTAAATTATATGAAATATATTTGTTTTTAACTAAAGGGGCTTTGCTTACGGCCAAGAGAGATATAAATTTTACAGTTGATAATAGTTCATTATTTAATTGGTTTAGGTATAAAAAAAGAGAGGTTTATGAGCTTAGTTTTACAAATGATTTAGCTAAAGCTGTTGTTTGTGAACTTGAGAAGATTAAGCCAAATTATTTTGCAAAAGTTAAAAAAGAAATTTTAAGTGATAATGGTTTACCTATAGACAGCACTTATGATAAATTGGACGGGGTTATGAAACAAAAAGTACTAAAAATGATGTGAACCCCATTTAGGAGACATCTAAAAAAAGCAAATTTTATAAATATATGTTAGAGCAAGTATTCACAGCCTATTTTTAGCCAAATTCCAAGTTTGACGCATTATAAATAAAGGGTAAATGGCTGTGAATAGTAACTAAAAGTCAAGGGTGAACGAAGTGATTTCATCTCGATCCTTGATTTTTATTATATAGTTATAATATGCTTACAAATAAAGCTTGTCTTTATTTGTTATTGTTAGAATAAATTTTTTTTTTGGAATTTTTCTTACCCTTAAGCCTTTTCGTATTATAGAATTCTATCTATTCTTTAACTAAAGTTATGTATTCTTTCGAAGATGTGATATTATAATTGTACAAATTTTCCTTTTTAAGGAGAGAGTGCCAGGTCTCTATCAGCGAATCATCTATTGGTGTGCCTTTTCTAGCTATATGCCATTAGACTCGCAGATAGCTTTGTATTCATAAGATGTATATTGGAATCCTTGGTCTCAATGCAAGATTAATCCATGTATATCTTTTCTTTTTGATATAGCTTCATTTAAAGTATCCATGATAAGTTTGTTATCATTGTGTTTAGATATTTTATAAGCAACTACTTTTCTATCATATAAATCAATTATTGCAGATAAATAAGCTTTAGCTCCTTTATAGGGACTTTCCAAAAATAAAAAGACTACTAATATAGCTTACAGTAATATTTGTATACTTTTTCAGCAGTCTCTTATTTAAACCATTTTGTTTATCTTGAATAAGTTTTAATGCATACTCTTTGCTATGCATTTAAAAATACATCCCCTTTCAGAGATATATTATAACTTATTTGCGTATACATTTTAATTAATGATATGTATACATTTTAAAAAAGGATTAACAATTGCCATATTTTATTTGACTGATTATTTAAATACTGTTATAATAGTCACAATTTATTTATGATTAGGGGATTATTATGAGAAAAATAGTTTTTTTAGAGGGTTTACCGGGTGTAGGTAAAACAACTTTAATAAAGAAAATAAAAGAACGAAATCTTACAAATGTTTATACTGTGGACGAAATAATTATGGAATCTTTAAAAAATGTAATATCTAATGATGAAAATGATTATATGAAAAATGATGAAATGAAAATAAATAAATACAATAAAGGACTTATAATTATTGATAGAGGTCCGATTAGTACACTATCATATAATCAAGCAAATTCTATAATTGATGGTAATTTTGATGCAACTCCTGTAAAATTGTGGTTTGAAAATATTAAACAAATATTTGAAGAAAATACAAAGATAGTTTATTTAACTAATTATGGGTATGATTATTATTTACCATATAATAAAGAAAATGATGCTTTTGGAACTATTGAAAATCAAAAGTTATTAGAAAGCATTAGTTTATATAACTGTAAAAAGTATTCAAATAATGTTGTGGTGAAAAAGTATCATAAAAAAGATGTGGAGGCGATTATTGATGAGATTATTAATTAATTTATGTGGTCATGATGGTATTGTAAGTCACTATGCTGGCGTTGGAACAATTGTAAAAAGGTATATTTATACATTTGATTATTTGCTTAATAATAAAGATATTGATTACCATATTAATTTATTTACTCCTGAATATAATGATAGTAGTTTTGGCTATTCTCATCATACTAAAAAAACTCATCAATCTATGAAAAATGTTAGCATTTATGAATTGTCAAATGGGACAAATGCCAGTCTTGGTTATGGTACACCTGACAATTGGAAAATACTTTCTAATAACACCGCTCAGATAATTAATAAAATAAATTTTGCAAATTATGATATGGTGTTAACCATCGCTAATGATACCCCTTTTGCTGGTTTATTGGAAATGATAAAAGATGCCAATAATCACAAAAAAATATGGATACCACATTCTACTGGTCGTATTCATAAAGTGGATTCGTCAATAGAAAATAGTGACTTAATTTTGAACGATAGAATAAAATGGGAAGAAGAAGCAATTAAGTATATTAATATGACATTTAATTGTTATTTAGGCGCAACAGGACATTATATTGCTGATCATTTGGTTTCTGAATATGGATTGGATAGTAATAAAATTTTAAATATAACAAATGGTGAAATTTTATCAAAACCTACAGAATATGAAGAAACTGATGAATGTATACATTTATTCGAAAAAGTAAAAAAATATGATCATATAATATTATCATTTGCAAGAGCTGAAAAGTATAAAAATTTAGAAGCTACAATGTTGTTAGGAAAAACAATGGGAATAAAGCCAGTTGTTATTGCTCAAGGCTATTTCAAAGGACAGCCAATTATAAAAGATTATGAAAATCTTGCTAAAGAGACTGATACTTTGTTGTTTGTTGATGCACCCTTTAATTTTCCACAATATATTATAAAGCATTTTAATAAAGAAATGATATTATTAGTTCCATCCCAAAAGGAAATAATGGGATTAACCGTAAATGAAATAAGAAGAATGAATAGGAGTAATGTTTTAATAGTTGCTAATAATATTGATGGTATTAAAGAACAAGTAAATGATGAATATGATGGAATATTAGTTGATTTGAATGATATTGAGGATTCAAAAAATAAAGTTTTAAATAATTTTAATTTGAAAACAATAAAAGAACTAAATGAACATGCTCAAAATACATTAATTAATGATTATAATTTTGAAGTAAATTGTAGCAATTTTTTGAAAGAGTTATTGGGGGAATATTATGAATAAGTTATTACCGAAAGTTGAAGAATTAGATTCTATTAACGATAGTAGATTGACTTTTTCAGAAACGCCACTGATAAAGGAATTTGATTTGTTAGACTTTAAGAGCAAGTTACAAGTAATAAATGATATAGTTAGGGAAACAATGATATTTGACAAACATCCTGATCCAAGTAATGAAATCGAAACATTGATAGGTGATACTTATACTGCATCATTAGCAAGTATAGATTATTTAAAAAGTATTGGTTTGGGAACAAATTATAGATGTGTAATTGCTCAAAAAAGAAAATTTGATCCAACTGACCTTCCCACAACGCACATTGTTATTTTGGTTGATGATGATAAAGGTAATACATATCAATTTGATTGTTCTCCTATGGTTGGATATAAATGTGGTAAAGTAGAAGCTATAGCCAAAGAAAAGTTTTATGAAAATTATGTAGAAATAAAAGATGATATAGCTATACTTGTTAACGAAATAAGGAAACTTACTTTTCAAATCAAAAATGGTAATTATGATGATAAGTTAATTCATAGATTTTCTCAAATTTTAAAGGAGGCAAAA
Organism: Candidatus Coprosoma intestinipullorum; assembly: GCA_018713045.1. Lineage (GTDB taxonomy): Bacteria > Bacillota_I > Bacilli_A > RF39 > UBA660 > Coprosoma > Coprosoma intestinipullorum. The sequence goes on from DVFV01000098.1 coordinate 19,573, forward strand.
TCGTATGAGATTTTATCTGGCTTTAGGTTTGAAGGCTATATGCTATTGTCAAAAATATCCAAAGATAAAATAGAACAGTTCAAATTTTTAGAAACTGCTAACTTGTGTAATCCATATTTTAAAAATGTTGATTCTATATTATATAGAAATAAACTTTTGGAAAACCAAATATCATTTTGGAGAGAAGAGTTACAAGATTTAATTCCTATAGATCAAGATTATGAGAGGCAATTAGAATTAGCTCAAAGTATAGTTCAGTCTTTAAAAATTTTAAATCCTAGTTATGAGAGGTATTTGAATATAGATGGAAAAAACATTGAATTTTCATATATAAGTCCAAGGTTATTTTATGAATTAGGGTTAAATGTGGTTTTATTAAAACCATCATCATTTAAGTTGGGTGTTACTGCAACCATTAAAGAAAGATTTTTAGATAAAGGTGCTGGATCAATTGCTGAATATTATTCGAATATAGGTCAGCCTACAGAACTCACAGGAATAAAACCTATGCGTATGTTTCATCCACATGGGTATAAGTACGAACGTTCAATGACAGGACCTTGCTACGCTTTTTTAATCAAAGAAGATGCACAAACACTGTTGGTGAAAAAACGTGCGTTGAGAAAAGAATTGGGGAAAAATATTGTAAATCATAATGTAATGTGGTATGATGGAGAAGAAATTGTATGGGATCCTATAATTACAAATTTAGTTCATACAACAGATGATGCCTGCGAAGCAAGTATGCATTATTTATCAGCATATCCTGAATATCAGTTAATGACTAGATTTATGTATCCAAATCCTAGATTAAGAAAGGTCGTGAAAAGATGAAAGAATATGAATATAGTTTTAAAGTAAAAAGTATTGATCCATATATTAAGTACTGTGAAGAAAATGGGTATACTAAAGAAGAGGAAACCACACAAAACAGAACATTATATAGAAACGTTAATAAAACTATGGCTAGAATTACATCTAAAACTAAAAATGGAAAAACAAAAACAGTTTTAGATTTTAAAGACGATAATCAAGCAGATGTTGTTTTAAAGGTATCAAGGGAAACTATTCCATTGGAAGTAACCCCTGAAAATGAAAAAGCAGTTGATTCTATACTTGATATGTTAGAATACACTAAAGATAAGACTTTGATTAGAACTCGTATGGTCTATAAAAAAAGAAATGTTATTTTTGAGATAGACAAGTATGATGCACCAGAGGTAATGTTTGTTGTAGCAATAGAGGGTGAAAAAGAAGATGTCGACAGGACTTATGCTATTGTTAAAGAAAAAATCAATAATGAAATTGAAGAGAATTAATAAAAGGTAATAGAATTATTTTATTATAGAACTTTTTTTATTATATGTTATTACATCCTAAAAACAAAAAAGCAAGATTGTGTAAAAAAAGACAGCAAAATCTCTTATCCCATAAAATATGTAGCTATGATAAGAGATTTTTGTTAGTAAATAATAATATAGAATTTAATTTATTATGACCTTTGGTAGTTAGATAATATTTATTTTTTCTGGCTACTTTTTTAATAAGGTCATGAGCTTTAAGTTTTGATAATAATCTAGTTGTCTTGTTTATAATGTATTCGGATTCGGTATTATCAAAAAGTTTTTTTTCTTATTAATTTATTAGAGAAGCCATTAATAAGATATTTGCTATTGGAAATGACTTTTAATAAATTTAGATTATTACTATTTAAAATATTGAATACAGAATGGGTTCTATTACCGTGATTACTTTTCAGCAGTCTCATCTGAAGGTTGACACACTATTATTATCTATGAAGGAGGTTAAAATATCAAAGTAAAAACATATTATAAACTTATTAATGACAAAATGTTTAAAGCCGCCTTCTGCACACCTGGCAATGAACAAATACTAAAAGAATTCATAGAAAGAATTCTTAAAAGAAAATTTAAAACTTTTAAAATTATATCGCCCGAACTTACTAAAAACAATATTTATGAAAAAGGAAAATATTTAGATGTTTTAATTAAAACAGATAATCTTTTCGTTAATATTGAAGTAAATAGTCATAATTATAATGGTCTTAGTGAAAGAAACTTTAGTTATATTGCTTTAGTATATGCAAGTCACATAAAAGTAGGAGAGGAATATAATAATGATTTAGATTTTATTCAAATAAATCTAACAGTAGGTTTAGGAACAAAGATGCCCGAGATAAGCATAAGCAAAGTTATAAATAAAGAAACATTAAAACCTAAAGTTAGGAATTTAGAAATTTATTATGTAAACCTAGATAAAATAAATAGCAGGTGTTATAATGAAGATGATGAATATAACTTTCTGAAAATGATGACGGCATCAAAAGAAGAATTAGAATTTTTAGCAGAGAAAGGAGATGGTTTTATGAAAAAAATAAAAGATGAAGTAAACAAAATAAATGATGAAAATTATTTTGCAAACTTTATATCAGTAGAAGA
>DVFV01000099.1 GCA_018713045.1 Candidatus Coprosoma intestinipullorum
TATGGAATTTTAGTTATTTTAGTTTTAGGTGTAGCAATATTTTTTGGTATTAGAGTATTCGACTTAAAGAGAAGTTCTGATTTAAAAGATATAGATTTTTTAAATAGTCATATAGATATCATCGACAGTGAAATTGCTTCTTCAGTAAAAGAGGTTAAGAAAGATAACGACATGGATATTTACGATATGAATTATCAAAATGTAATAAGCCGGAAAATAAATGATTTACTTTTGGATGATTATACGGCTGATAAGCCTTTGATAATTTATAATCCTTATGGAACTAATAATAATTCAGTTAATATTTATTTTAAAACAGAGAAGCCTTCTTCTGTAAGTTATACAGTTAAAGTGGATGGATTTAACGATTTTACAAGAACATTAAAAAACAATGGCGATGATAATTATACAACTAATCATAGTTATCAATTAATTGGATTTATTTTAGGTTATACAAATAAGCTTGAACTTAAGGTAACAGATGAAGATGGTTCAAGTAAGACTTATAATTTTGAATTCGATATGCGAAATTTAGAGAATCATGCGAAGAGTAAGCTCGATTCTGAAAACGAGACTGATTCGGAACTTACAGATGGGCTTTATACGGTTTTGGGCAATGATTCAGAAAGTGATGATTTTGTTTTCCTGTACGATAACGATGGAGTTATAAGAGGAGAAATTCCAATTATTGGTTACCGAGCTCATAGAATTTTATTCGATGGGGATATGATGTATTTCAGTGTTGGCGAAAGTACAATGGCGGCAGTTAATTCGCTTGGAAAAATTACTAATTTATATAATTTAGGAAGATATCATTTACATCACGATTATGTGTTTGATGGTGATGGTAATATTATTATTTTGGCCAGTGATACGGAGGCTGATACTTGTGAAGACATGATAATTAGACTTAATTTGGAAAGTGGAGATGTCGATGGCGTTTTAGATATGGCTGATTTATTTGGCGATATGCGAAAGAAGGCTGTACTTCCAGATGGTGAAAATAGTAGTGACGATGGTGATGGTTTAGATTGGATTCATCTCAATACAATTCAGTATTTAGGAAATGACGAAGTTGTTGTTAGTTCAAGAGAGCTTAGTACGATAATTAAAATAGACGATATATTTGACAGTCCGAAGATTGATTATTTAATCGGTTCAGAAGAGGTATGGAAGGGAACTGATGAGGAAGATTATTTATTAACTAAAGATGGTGATTTTAAGATTCAAGGAGGTCAACATTCAGTTACTTACGAGAAGATAGATGACGATAGTTATTATTTATATTTATTCGATAATAATATGGGCGTCAGTACAACGAGAAAAGACATCGAATGGAAAGAAGCTGGACTTGAGAATTCTAAAGGTAGAAAAGGCGATACGTCACATTATTATAAATATTTAGTTAATGAAAAAGATAGAACGTTTGAACTTGTTTCAGAATTTGATGTACCTTATTCTGGTTATGTCAGCAGTGTTCAAGAGATAGGTAAAACGATAGTTGTAGACAGTGGTATGGCATGTACATTTGGAGAATACACTGAGGACGGGGAATTAATAAAGTCATTTAATATGGACTGTGAAAAGTTTATTTATAGAGTATATAAATATGATTTTCCTAATTTATTTGTAGATTAAACAGGTTATTAATTAACTTGTTTTTTTATGAAGTAGGAGCTATTATTTTAATTTAGAATATAGAGGTGATAGAACTGCTTAGTGTAAGTGGTGGTAATAAGAATACTTGGTTTATTAGCTAAACCAGATGATTAGGTTAAAGTGATGAATTCAAATGATTTGGACTTTGTTAATGTGATTATCAATGGGATAGAAAGTTATGCCATTAATGAGGATATATGTAAGATTGTAAGTTTTGATGAATCATCATTTATCATAAGTGTTTTACTGACTTCATCAAATGTTCCCGTAATAATTTTAGGCTTGGTTTGTATTTTAGAAGCTGGCAATGTATTTGTATATAAATAAAAATCAAAGAAATAGAGCTTAAATGCTCTTTTTTTGATAAAAACACATGTTCGTATGGTATAATTAAAAGGGTGGTAATATGTATGAATATATAAAAGGAAAAGTAACCGATATTCAGAGTGGTTATATTGTTTTAGAAAATAACGGAATTGGATATTTAATTTATACGGCAAATCCTTATTCTTTTAATATCGATGAGGAATATAAATTATATGTTTATCAATATATTAGAGAAGATGAGAATACTTTATATGGATTTAAAAGTTATGAAGAGAAAGATTTATTTTTGAGACTTACTTCAGTTAAGGGACTTGGGTGCAAGATGGCAATTCCAATGCTTGCAAGCGGTTCACCTGAAGGTATTATCGATGCAATTGAAAGAGAAAATATTTTGTATTTGAAAAAATTTCCAAAGATTGGAGATAAGGTTGCAAGACAGATTATTTTGGATTTAAAGGGTAAACTTGTGAAAAAGGCAGATGAACAGGTAAGTGCTTCTTCAGAGCTTGCCGATGCGCTTAAGAGTCTTGGATATAAGAGTGCAGATATAAATAAAGTAGTTAAGCAAGTTGATGGCAGTTTAGATATCGAAGATCAGATTAAGGAAGCTTTGAGGTTACTTTTAAAATAATGGCGAAGTTACATTTTAAGTATGCAACGATGAATGCCGGTAAAAGTATTGATTTGATGCGAACTGCTTATAATTATGAAGAGAATGGCTTTAAGGTTTTGGTTATGAAACCGAAGGTCGATACTAAATCTGGAGATCGTATTTCATCGAGGGTTGGTTTAGAGCGTAAAGTTGACATTTTAATCGATATGGAGGATAATATCATACATCTTTTGAAGGGAAAACTCGATGATTTATATTGCATTTTTGTCGATGAAGCACAATTTTTAAAAGAGTTTCAAGTTAACGATTTATATAAGGTTAGTAAGTTATGCGATATCCCGGTGATATGTTATGGTTTACGTGTCAATTTTTTGGGAAATTCTTTTGAAGGTAGCAGAAGACTTTTAGAAATTTCTGATGTTCTCGAGGAACTTCCAACGATATGTAGTTGTGGAAGTATTGCAAGAATGGTTGGAAGATGGTTCGATGGGAAGTTTGTTTTAGATGGCGATGAAGTTGTAATCGACGGAACGCGTAATGTAAAATATATTCCACTTTGTGGGAAGTGTTATCTAGAGAAGGTTTTGGGAATAAATAGGTGGTGATAGAAATGGATGATAGAATTGTCAGCAACGAAGAGTTAAAGGAAGATAAAATGGAAAGTAGTTTAAGACCGGTAAGTTTAGATGAATATATTGGTCAAAGTGAATTAAAAGAAAATTTGGGTATATTTATGAAAGCAGCTAAACTTAGGGGCGAAGCTTTGGATCATGTTTTACTTTATGGTCCTCCTGGTCTTGGTAAAACAACGATGGCTTATATTATTGCTAACGAGATGGGAACGAATATTAAAACTACTAGTGGTCCGGCAATCGAGAAGAGCGGAGATTTGGCGGCAGTTTTATCAACTCTCGAGCCTGGTGATGTTTTATTTATCGACGAGATTCATAGAATTCCGAGGTTTATCGAAGAGATTCTTTATTCGGCAATGGAAGATTTTAAGTTAGATATTATCGTTGGAACCGAGGCTTCTAGTAGAAATATAACGATCGATTTGCCGCCGTTTACTTTAGTTGGGGCAACAACTAGGGCTGGTGATTTAACTGGACCTTTAAGAGATCGTTTTGGTATTGTTTCAAGGCTTAATTTTTATACGGAAGATGAGCTTAAGGATATCGTTTTGCGGACAAGTAGAGTTTTAGAGTCGCCTATCGATGAAGATGCGGCTTATGAACTGGCGAGAAGAAGTAGAGGAACTCCTCGAATCGCCAATAGACTTTTTAAGCGAGTTCGTGATTATGCACTAGTAATGGAAAGAGATCATATCGATTTAGAGGTTACAAAGCTTGCTTTAGAGAAATTAAAGGTCGATGATTTTGGACTTGACGCAACAGATTATAATTTACTTAATGCGATTATCGAAAGGTTTAACGGGGGTCCAGTTGGAATAGATGCGCTTGCTTCAAGTATTGGAGAAGAAGCATCGACAATCGAAGATGTTTATGAGCCTTATTTGTTACAAAATGGTTTTTTAAAGAGAACTAATAGAGGAAGAATGGTTACGGAAAAGGCATACGAACATTTGAAGAAAAAACATAATGATACTTTATTTTAAGTTTTCATTATGATGGCGAGGTGAAAGAATGGTAATTGTTATAACAGGTCCGACAGCAACAGGAAAGTCGGACTTAGGTATTTTTTTAGCTAAGAAATTAAATGGTGAGATTATAAATGCCGATAGTACGCAGGTTTATGAAGGTATGAATATTGCAACTAATAAAATTAAAGATACTGAAGGTGTTGTTCATCATTTGTTTGACGAGAAAAAATTATATGAAGATTATACAGTTTTCGATTATCAAAAGGATGCGAGAAGGTTAATCGAGGATATTTTAAGCAGAGGAAAGATTCCAATTTTGGTCGGAGGAACTGGTCTTTATATAAATGCGGCTTTATACGATTATCAGTTTAGTGAAAAGGCGCATGAAAAATATGAGGGAGTCAGTAATGATGAACTTTATAAGAGACTTTTAGAGGTCGATCCAGAGACAAATATCCATTTGAATAACCGAGTTAGAGTTATAAATGCGCTTAATTATTATTTAGAAAATAATAAACCTTATAGTGAGAAGGAGAAGAGTTCAAAACTTCTTTACGATACAATTTTTATCGGACTTACAGCTGATAGAGATATATTATATTATAAGATAAATAAAAGAGTAGATAAGATGATTCAAGAAGGCCTTTTGGATGAGGCTAGAAATTTATACGATTTACATATTAAAACAAAGGCAGTAATGACGCCGATTGGCTATAAGGAACTTTTTAGATATTTCGATGGAGAAGTTTCTTTGGATGAGGCTATTTCGGATATTAAAACGCATAGTAGACGTTATGCGAAAAGGCAGTACACTTGGTTTAATAATAAAATGAATTTGAAGTGGTTTAAAACTAATTATGAGGATTTTGGACAAACGGAAAATGAAGTTTTGGGATATGTAAATAAAGAGATTAAGGAGAGATTAAATGAAAATGATTGATGATTGTCTTCCAGATATGTATGTGAAGTCAGTTTACGATATCGACTATAAAAAGCTTTATGACGATGGTATTAGGTATGCGCTTTTTGATGTCGATAGTACTTTACTTCCGTTTGACAATATAGATGTTAGGGATGAACATTTAAAACTTTTTGATGGAATAAGGAGTTTAGGTATTCAAACGGCTCTATATTCTAATGGTTCTTATAAAAGAGTTAAGCCGGTTGCGGATATGCTTAATGTCAAGTTTGTCGCTAGCGCGCATAAACCTGTCTACAAAGGTTTTAAAGTTATTCGCGAAATGTTTGATGATAAGTGTGAGCCGGTTAATACTATTTTTGTCGGCGATTCACTTTTGGTTGACATGCTTTTTGCAGATAAGTGCGGGGTAAAAAAGATTTTGGTCGATTATATTCCGGATGATGGCTTTAATATTAAAGGAAAGGTTGTTTGGTTGATACAAGTGGCAATGAGTAAAGCTTTAGAAAATAAAGGTTTTTCATATGGTAAAAAATACTATTTGTCAAAGGGCGAATAGTTTTTTGTTTTAAAAATTTTCTTGTCAGAAATATTAATTTATGATATCATTGTATATAGAGTAGGGAGACTACTTAATAGAGGAGGATAGAAATGGAAACAAAACACAAAAATGCGCTTATCGGTGCGTTACTTGCTGTAGTATTTGTTATGGCTGTGGGTTACGCCGCATTTGCTCAACAACTTACTATCAATGGTAGTGCGTCAATTAGTTCTAGATGGGATGTACATATTAAGGATATTCAAGGACAAGTTACAAATAGCTCAACCGCTGGAGATAATACCACAGACGCAGGAAATCCTACACATGATACAACAACAGCTAATTTTACAACTAAATTAGTTTCTCCTGGTGACCAAGTTACTTATACTGTAACTGTTGAAAATTCAGGAAGTATCGATGCTCAACTTAATGATATTGTATTGTCAGTTGGTCCGGATACTGGTAGTTTAGTTGAACAAACTAGTTTAACTGCAGCAAACAATCCAAGTGATCCAATTGTTTATACAGTAAGCGGTATAAACGAAGGTGAAACTTTAAACGCTGATGGTGGAACTAAAGAATTTACAGTAACTGTTACTTATAATAGTAGTGTAACAACACAACCAACATCACTTACTAATGTTGCAAAATTAACATTACTTTATAATCAAGCTTAATTAGTGTTTTGATAGAAAGATTAAAATCATTTTAATCTTTTTATTTTTCTTTCTTGATAGAAAGTTTAAAATATGGTATTATTATAATCAGAGTAGGGAAAGCTACTTAATAGAGGAGGATAGAAATGGAAACAAAACACAAAAATGCGCTTATCGGTGCGTTACTTGCTGTAGTATTCGTTATGGCAGTAGGTTATGCCGCATTTGCTCAACAACTTACTATTAATGGTAGTGCGTCAATTAGTTCTAATTGGAATATCAAAATTACTGATATTCAACCAGGAAGTCCTGTTGGTACTGCTGTTAGTAATAGTGCTTCTGTAGGTGAAGGAGGTCTTTCTGCTTCATTTAAAGCAAGTTTACAATCACCATCTGATTCACTTACTTATACAGTAACTGTTCACAATGGTGGTGATATCGACGCTAAACTTAGTGAATGGAATTTGAGCGCTGGTGACGATAATACTAATGATCCAATTGTTTATTCAGTTAGTGGACTTACAGATGAAGAAGAATTAGCAGCGGGCGCAGATAAGAAATTTACAGTAACTGTAACTTATAACAATAATGTTACATCTCAGCCAGAAACAGGCGATCTTACTAAGGGAGCTACAGTAACTCTTACTTATACCCAAGCTGATCAAGCTTAAGACTTAAGAATTAGGTTTTACTTAATTCTTTTTTTATTTAAAAACTTTTCTTGTTATAAAAAATAAAATATGATATGATGTATATAGTTTAAGGATAGGTGAATAGAAATGAAAATTAAGCATAAAAATGCGCTTATAGGAGGATTACTTGCTGTAGTTGTTGTAATGGCCGTAGGTTATGCAGCTTTTTCTCAGGCTTTAATTATTAATGGTAGCGCGTCAATCGATTCTAACTGGCAAATTAGAATTATCGATATTGCGGCTTCGACAACTGGTTCTGGAGTGAATTCTGGGGCAGAGGTTGGCAGTGATTATCTTAGTGCGAGTTTTAATGCTAGTTTGACTTCACCAGGTGATACTGTAACTTATACGATTACAGTAGAGAATCAAGGTACGATTAACGCAAAACTTTCAAGTTATAATTGGAATAGTGATACAGTTTCAGATACTAATGAACCAATATACTTTGAGGTCAATGGTTTAAGTGTTGATTCAGTTTTAAATGCTCAAGAAAGGACTACTTTTACAGTTATAGTCCATTATAATAACAATGTTACTACGCAGCCAGATGTTACGCAAAAAGAAGGAACATTATTGCTTACTTATGTTCAGGCATGATTTTAAAGATTTAGAAATTTTCCTAAATCTTTTTTTTGACTTTTTGTTGTCAAGAATGTCAATAGTTTTTGAAAATGTCATAAAATTTTATCAAAATTAACTTATGAAAATGTCATAAGTAATCTTAAGCACAAATGTGCTTAAGCAAGCATAATTGTAATTAATTTGAGATTTAATTTTAAACGG
>DVFV01000100.1 GCA_018713045.1 Candidatus Coprosoma intestinipullorum
AATCTTAATGGTATCCCCTATCAAAACCATAATATTTATCTTATTTATTATAATTCTTCAGCAAATTGAAGGAAACTTAATCTATCCAAAAGTTGTCGGTAAATCAGTAGGCCTTCCAGGAATTTGGGTTCTAGTTGCCGTAACTATTGGAGCCAGTATAGGTGGAATCTTCGGAATGCTTATAAGTGTCCCATTATGTTCAGTAATATATTCACTTATAAAAACAAGTGTCAAAGAAAAAAATAAGTCTAAGCTTAATGTTTAGACTTATTTTTTGCATATTAAATTTATTTCATGTATTTATGACACCATTGTAAATGGATCACTTTGTGTTCCACTTCCACTTAAAGAGAGACTAGAGGTTAAATAGAGTGTGGGACTAAAGCCAAGGGTAATGAGTGCATTTTCGCCGGAGAGAGTACCATCTCTACTGACTTTCCAAACAAAGTCTGAGCGGCCAGCATCAGGCGACAAGGTCCACCAATCTGTTCCACTCATATACATCCAATTTGTAGTTATGCATGTACTACTATTACTATCATTTTTTGAAAATGTTCCACATGTTTCAATATTACTATTTGCATTTATGTAATCACTTGCACTTATTAAACCCACTTTACCATTCCACTTATATGCTTTCTCTCCTTCGATTTGCGCGCTTAAATCATTATTATCAGAAACTGCGGCTCCTATATTATAATCATGATTTATTATTATATCTTTATTAGCTGTTATACTATTCAAATATTCTCCATTCAAATATGTAAGCATCTCACTATCCGCATCTACAGTTCCAGTATATGTTCCATTTGTAAATTTACTCGGACTTCCGACCATATTGGCTGTACTACTCCAAGCATTACAGCCCCAACTTGGCGCAAGACCTTGCGAACAATATCCGGTTGTTCTGGCTCCTTTACTATCAAACGCTTTACTAAATATAGGAATGTCTCTAAATATTTTATACGTTCCATCAGCTTCTTTTGATATTATTCTCCATAGCTCATTATTAAATTCAATATAGTTATTTGGATTTGTTCCTCTATAAATATATCTTCCACTTTCATATTCATCTTTGTATAATCCATCTCCAGATTCTACTGTTGGAACATTTATTCCTCCTATACTTTCTCCTTCTGGTTCTGGTAAAATACTTCCATCATCTTGAACATAATTAAGTGTTACTGTGACTTTCGAATTTAAATTTTCTGGTTGATTTGTTACCTCTGGATTATATGTTACTACTACTGTAAGTACATCACTTTCTTCTGGTAATAATTTATCTCCTCTTTTTATTCCGCTTGTTTCAAATAATATTGCTTCGTTTTCTGATGTATTTACATCTATACTTTCAAGTACTGCATCAATATCCCCTTGATTTTCTACTGTTATATCATATTGCATACTATCTCCAGGACTTACCAAATTTGTTTTAAATGTTGCAGTTGTCTCTGTATGACTTGGTGTCTCGGCATCAGTTGCCGCTCCTGCTAATGTTTTACTTTGAATATCAGTTATTAATACTTTCCAGTCACTTGTTATATTACTTGTTCCATTTATTGTAAGTTGCGTTCTAAATGCCGCATAGCCTGCGGCCATTACTAAAAGTATTGAACATAATCCCAATATTATATAATTTCTTTGTCTTACATTGAATTTTCTTCTCATAAATACTTCATCCTCTCATTTAACTTTCCTAGTAACTCTTCTTGTAACTATTACTGATACTACTACACATAATATTCCAAGAGTTATAATTATTATACTGGCATAGGCAGAAGTAGCTGGAACATTAACTACTTGACTTGGTTCGTTTTTATTATCAGTAACTGGATTACATGATGCATCTGCATCCTTTTGTTTTACTCCATTTATATATACTGCTGTACATTTACCAAGTTCATTAGATTCAATCGGTCCATCCAAATTAGCATTTAAATTTTCACATATCGCCTTTTTTTCATCTTCCGATTTTTGCGCTAAAGAATAAGTATTACTACAAAATCCAAGATTTAATTTATTATTTAATAATCCTAGAAAGCCTTTTTCATCAGTCACTCTAAGCTCAGTTATATCAGGATTTATATATATACTGAAGTTTGATGCGGTTTCTTTTCCATAACCAAATATGAAATCATTTTTTAAATTAAGTACATCGCCTTTAGTACTTGTATTTATTCCTTTATTTATATATATTCCATGTCCTGTATCACTTGAACTCAAGTCAATTAGACCACTTAAATTAGCAGTCCCTCCATTTAAATATATCGCATTTGACATTCCGAATATTATTGGCGTATGAAAACCAAGTTCTGCATTATTAGCAAGTTTTACTATTGAACCATCATTTACTTCAATTCCGTTTCTTTCGTAACTAGATATTCTAATCTCTCCATTGTCATTATCTTGGGCCACTAAGTTTATATTAGAACCTTTATTTACAGTTAAGGCGGTTCCTCCAGAATATATATTACAACCGTTTAACTCAACATCACCGCCATTGACAATCATTCCTTGACCACCTATCATTCCACGAATGCCCGGATATGTATAATATAGTTTGCCCACCTCTATATCTACATTTCCTGTAACTGTTCCATTATTTACTTCTAAGCCTAATTTCCCTGCCTTAATATTATTATAATCAAGATTTACAGCTCCTCCATTCAATACTAAAGCTGTACCTTGATCCTTTACTACATCATTTTTAGGATCTCCACTAGTATAATATTCGCCACTCCATCCAGCAATTAAATCAACACCTAATGTTAAATTCCCGCTATTTATAGTCATAAGGGTATTATCACCTTGCATCATAATTGCATCATAACCATCAGTATCAATATGCACATCTTTATCTATAACTAGTGGCTGCGTAATTACTATGTCTTGAGTTAAATTAATATCTCCGCCTTGTTCTATAGCCGCTCTAAGCTCATCTTCATTTGATACTTCTACTGCTTTTGCACTTATATTAGGTATAACCATTCCTAAAACAAATAAGCTTATAATTATTACCTTTTTCATACACTTCCTACTTTCCTATCTTAAACCAATTATAACACTAAGCGACATTACCAATCAATAATAACCTTATTAGTTTACACTTTTTATTATTATTTTCTGTTAAACAAATAATTTTATTCAAAATAAAAACATTATCTTAATAATTAAAATAATGTTCAAGTAAATATTTATATCTATTTTCAATTAAATTAATTTGTTCATCAGTAAGTTTAATAATTTTTGTAATATAAAAATAAATAATTTTAACTTCGTTAAGTCTTCTTACTCTTGGAGTTAAAGCCGTTGTGTTCTGGCCATGCCATCTATAAAAATTATGAATCTCTGGGCTATAGGCAATTTTCCCATAACTCATTAAATTAATATAAAATAGCCAGTCTCCAGCTTGCTTAAAATCCGTACATATACTAAATATCTTATCATAATTGCCTTTTTTAATTAAAGCCGAAGAAACATTAAAAATAGTTAAATTCAAAAACATATAATTATGTAACTCTAAACCACCATCATTTATAAAAGGTTTATCCCAGTGCCCTGTTTTTCGAATATCTATTTCATCTTTTACACTAGGCTTAATCATTTTTCCATCGCCATCAATAATCATACTGTCACAATAACTTAAAACGACATTAGCATCACGAAGCGGTTTTATAAGCGTCTTAAGTAAATTCTCATCGCAGCTATCGTCAGCCTCAGCCATCCAAATATAATCACCATCAGCTTGGTTAAAGCCTTTTTGCCACTGCTTAAAAACACAGCAACTGTTTTCTTTGTTAAATAGCTTTTTAACTCTTATGCATGATTCGATTTCATACATAATTTCATTTATTATCTCCTGTGAGTCGTCATTACTTCCATCGTCTAAAAATATAATTTCATATATTTTCACCGTTTGCATCAAAATACTGCGAACTCTTTCTTTTAAAAATCTCCCGTAATTATAATTTGGAATAACAACTGAAATTTTATATTTTTCCTTTAACTTCTGATTTTTAATTGCTAAGTTTTTTAAACTGTCAGTCCCTACCATATTTTTATCACCTACTATTCATTTTAACACAAAAGACTTCATTTTAGAAGTCTTAAAATTTAGGTAAAATATAAACAGAAAGTAAAATGGAAAGCAAATTTAATGTCATAATAATTACCATTGCATAAACAACTTTATAATCAGAAAGTTTAAATACTTCTCTTAAACTTAAAACTAAATAAGTAAAAATCAAAAATAACGCTAGAGTGAAAATTGCCATCACTAACATTGGTGAAAACATTGCGGCAACTAAACTTAAAATAACCGCACCAAGTAAAATTAATCCTAAAATGTTCACAAAGTTAAAAGCTTCTTTATATTTGATTTTTGCTCCAAATATATCTCCTACTACAACCTTAACAAAAGCTCCATATAAAAACAGCAAGCAAATAGCTAAAACAGTCACCATAAAGAATATTCTAAAATAAGGAACATCATAACTAGATACCGTCGTATACGCATTTAATACACCCGTTCCATAAAGCATCTCTTCAATTGTCGGTTCAAGTGTTCTTTTAACAAGTAAAATGGAAAGCAAGCCACCTAAAATACCGATAATTACCGTAAGAATAACTGAAAGCTTAAAATTATCGCCTTTAGTATATTTTTTTATTGTTTTCACTGGTTCTAAAAATAAACCCTTTATCATTTCAAAAATATTCATTACGTTATTTTTCAGTTCAGATTCTTTTACCGTACAAGGGCATACTTGACCCTCTTCTAAAATACGTCCGCATTTTGGACATTTATGCATATCTATCATCTCCTAAGTATAATCTTAATCAAGAAAAAATTACTTGTCAATTCATATCACCAAATTTTCATTTTTGATTTTTTGCAGGAAACTTCTTAATATGATTACCGATAATCTCTGAAACATCCATTACTGTTACAAATGAAGAAACAGGAGCCTCGTCTAAAATATCTCTTAAAACAGATATTTCAAACCTCGTAATAACTGTATATAAAATCGTTTTCTCTTGTTTTGAAATATAACCTCTACCATCAAAAGCTGTAACCGTTCTTCCAAGTCTTTTTAAAACATTATCAGCAATATAAGAAGCATCATCAGTTATAATAAATACAGCTTTCGCACTATCAAAGCCATCTGAAACAATATCGATAACTTTATAAGTTATAAAATAAGTAAGTAATGAATAAAGTGCCCTATCCGCTCCAAACACAAAAATAGCCGAACCATAAATAAAGATATTTAAAATAAATACGACTTGTCCAACCGAAAGGCTATTATTTCTACTAAGTAAAATACCTATTGTCTCAGTACCATCTAAACATCCACCTTCTTTAATTATAAGACCAACTCCAACACCCATTGCCACTCCACCATAAACTGTAGCCAAAAGAGTATCGTCGATCAGTGGATCAAAGTTACCAAATACTTCTAGCAAAACACTAAACAAAACCATTCCGTAACCAGTTTTAAAAACAAATTTTTTACCTAAAATCCGGTACCCAACTATCAAAAATGGGATATTTAAAACTAAAACAAATAAACCAAGTGACCCGCCAAATAATGTATTTAAAATAATTGAGATACCGTTAATTCCCCCGTCAATCATATGATTAGGAATCAGTACTAACTCAAGTGTGCCTGCCGCCACAAGCGCACCAAATGTAATTATAATAATTGAAATTATAAATCTAAATGAAATCATTTTACTCTTCAAAACTATCACCTACCTATTTAAGTATATCATGTATTTTCAAACCAAAAAAGACTAACTTTTAAGTTTCTTTAAAATTAGTCTTTTATTATTTAAAATTCTCTCGTCTTCTTCTATTTCTAAAGCTAAATCTACATATACTAATGCATCTTTATATCTACCTAAATTATAAAGACAAACCGATATCAGATCGTCTAAATAAAAATCCGTACAAAAATATTCCGTAATATAAGATTTATAACCTTTATCTATTTTTAATGCTTTTAAAAAATAATCTAAAGCTGTTTCATAATCCTCATCCTCATAATAATATAGACCTATCTCCCCGTAAGGCTCTTTTAAATGTGGAGCCTCGTCCAAAGCTTTCAAATACCACTTCAAAGCTTCTTTTCTCTTACCCAAATTTTTATAGCACCGGCCAATAAACCTCATCGATGCGCATCTCTCATCCTTCCAAGTTGCCTTCTTTAAACTAAGATGGCGTTTTAAAGTTTCAATCGCCTTATTCCACATCTTGTAATACATATACTCTCTGCCAAGATAATGCGTATTCCGGTCATCCTCCGGATCTTCTTTCACACTCATCTCAAGTAGTGGCAAATAACTACTTCGCGACTTCATACTATCGGGATAGTGGTTTAAAACAATATCCTCCCTAATAACTCTATTTTCCTCACCAAGACAAGTTAAAACCTCGTGAACCGGATGTGTCCATTTATACATTTTATTCAAATGCGCATTATCTAAATAGAAACTCACAATCGGTCTGTTTTTCTCATCCAAGCTCCAGTTATAAGTATAAGCTACCCTTGTAACTCCAGGCTTAAATGCCTCTTCTAACTTTTTCCTCCATCCCGCTTCAAATACCTCATCGATGTCCGTGCACACACAAATATCCATATCATCATCGATCATCTCGAGTGACTTATTTCTCGCCGTATCAAATCTAAACGGTTTTAAAACCTCTTGCTTCACTGTAACCCCAAGCTCTTTTAAAATATCTACTGTTTTATCACTAGAACCCGTATCTAAAACATATATCTTGTCTGCCTCCTTCATCGAGTTATACCACCTTTTGACAAACTTCTCTTCGTTTTTACTAATTGCATAAACACAAACTTTTATAAAAATCCCCCCTAACTTTTACTTTTAAGTTTCCTTATAACTTTCTTTTCGATTCTTGAAATATATGACTGACTTATTCCAAGTAACTCAGCCACATCTTTTTGCGTCATCTCCTCATGGCCAAACAAACCATACCTTAAAATCATAATTTTCTTATCCCTACTACTTAACTTTTCAATCTCTTCATATAAAATTTTCTTTTCAATTTCTTTTTCTAAACCTCTTGTCACAATATCGCTATCAGTTCCTAAAACATCTTCTAAATGTAACTCATTACCATCACTATCAAAACTCAAATTATCTTCAAAACTTATTTCTCCTTTTCTTCTTTTATTCTTTCTTAAAAACATTAAAATTTCGTTATCAATGCATCTAGATGCATAAGTCGCAAGCTTAATATTTTTATCAAGCTTATAAGTATTGACTCCTTTTATAAGTCCAACACTACCAATACTAACCAAATCTTCTAAATCAACCCCGGTATTTTCATATTTCTTAGCTAAAAAAACAACTAATCGGAGATTGTGCTCGATAAGTTTACTTCTCGCCATCTCATCGCCATTCATCGACCTTTTAACATACTCTTGTTCCTCCTCTCTTGAAAGTGGTTCAGGAAGCTTATCCGCACTTCCGATAAAATAAACCTTATTATTACCTAAAATACCTTTGATAAATTCAATTAATTTTCTAATCATTTCTATTCCTCCCTCATTAAACCATTAAGTAAAACCTCAGCTTCATTTAATTTTAAAGTGTTGCTAAATCCTAAATAAACATCCTTAAAAACTCCAAGCCCGATAACTTCAACCTGCCTGACTTTAATACATTCTAAAATGCCACATCCCGATGCCCCCATATAAGGAACCATAAAAATCTTATTCTTAAAATTATTTTTTATACTAGTAAGTATTACTAATCTGCCTTTAAACTTTAAATTGTTACCCGTATCTAAATAACCATTTAAATTTAAAACCTTCTTTCCTATATAAATATTTACCTTATAATAATTACCTATTTTAGCCTTATAACTTTTCATTTCTTTAACATAAATATATAAAACAATAGGTGAAAATATGATTAAAAATATAATATTTAAACTAATACCTTTATTTATAAAAATAAGTCCTTCTTGTTTATATCCAAACTCTATATTTATCATATATAAAAAACCACCTAAAATAATACTTACCAAATATAAAAATAAAATATTTTTTAACGTGTATTTTAAATCTTTATATCCAAAACTCACTAAACACATAATTATACTTAAATAAACTTTAATTAAAAAAAGCTCAAAACTTGTTATTTTAAAAAATAAAATAAGTATTGTTAAACTTCCAATAAAAGCCCCTATTATTATCCTAAAAATAGAAACATTTCTTTTTAAAATAACTGAAACCGAAAGTAATAATAAAAAATCAAAGAAAAAATTTAAAAAAAGTAACCCATCTACATATATTGTCATCACATCACCTAAATTAATTATAAAAAAAACGGCATCAAAATAATGTCGTTTAATAAATTTGTTTTTTTAGTAATTTTTAGTTTTCTTTTCTAGTCATTTTCCTAGTTACTATTACTGATACTACTACACATATTATTCCAAGGACAATAATTATTATACTAGCATAAGCCGAAGTAGATGGGACCTCTACTACTTGCGGATTATTATTTTCTTCAGTATTATCTGTTTGAACATTACAGTTTTCTTCATCTACCACACTTTTTTCTCCGTTAATGTATATTAAAGTACATGAATTTAACTCATTAGAATACACAGGTCCATCATAATAAGCGAAGCTGCTTAAATTATTACATATTTCTGGGCCTTCTTCTGTATCTGTATTAGATGCGGATGCATTATTACTACAAAAATTAAGTTTCAATTTACTACCATTTAGACTTAAAAAATTATTTTTGTCAGTTACTCTTAGCTCAGTAATATCTGGATTTATATAAATACTAAAATCAAATATTTTATATGATAAGTATCCAATAGAATGATTTGCTCCAAATAACAAATCATTATTTAAAGATAAAATGTCTCCTTGTCTAATTGTATTTATTCCTTTATTTATATATATACTATACCCTTTACTATCTGATTCAAAAGCAATAATTCCATTTAAGTTAACTGTTCCACCATCTAAGTAAATAGAATTTTTTGTACCCACTATAAGTTCATCAGTAAGATTAATAGTTCCACCATCATTTGCTTCAATTCCATTACCTTCGTAACTAATAATTGCCCCAGCAAAAGAAGAACCGTCATAATTGACAACTCCATTAATATTAACTACTGCTTTATCATTAACAACTATTGTAGCATCACCAGATGACATAAAAAAGTGATTAAGTGATTGAAGATTATTATAAATAAAATCAAAGTCCACAGCACCACCATTTACTATTAATGCATTCCCACCTGAATATGTATAAGTATTTTCATTATATTCACCAGCATATATCATTGGACTTCCTGTAACAGTTCCACCATTTACTTCAAGTCCTACATTTCCAGCGTTTAAACTTGAATCATCAAAATTTACAGTTCCTTCATTCACTACCATAGCTGTCCCTTGATTTTTGGCCAAAACAGGGTCATCATATTTATCGTATTCACCATTCCATCCGGCATATAAATAAGCACTTATATTTACAGTTCCATCATTCACAGTTATAAGTGTATTATTACCTTGCATTAAGATATCTCTATAACCACTTATATTCACATCTTTATCTATGACAAGAGGCTGGGTTACTTCTATATTCTGGGTTAATGTAATATCTCCTCCTTGTTCAATAGCTGCTTTTAGTTCTTCTTCGTTTGATACATCTACTGCTTTTACATTTATATTTGGTAATATCATTCCTAATATAAATATACTTATAATTATTAATTTCTTCATTTCTTTACTCCTCCTCTATCATAATACAATGATAACACAAGCGACAACGATAAGCAATTACTATATTTAAACTCTACGTAAACATTGTAAATTAATTATATTTATTCATAGAACAAAATACCAAAATAAATTTTGGCATTAGCTTACCTCACGGTAAGCTTTTTCTACTTCACAGAAACCTAAGGCTTCTCCATAGACCAGTATCGGATGGTTGCCACCCTAATTTTTTTTGTCAAAATT
>DVFV01000101.1 GCA_018713045.1 Candidatus Coprosoma intestinipullorum
TCTGGCGGTTTATGAAAGTGTATTTTGCCGCCCCGCTTAAAGACATTCTCAAGCAGGAACAAGGACTGCTGTCGCAAGCAGAAGCAAAAGCCACAAAAATCAGGGAAAGAACGATTCGAAAATCGTTGTAACCCGTAACTTATTTTTGCCAAAATTTTGGATACAGAATAAATATGTCTCAACTCAATGATAGTGACATCATCCTTTTTGAGTATAATTTTCATTATCAAAATATAAGATCTAAAAATACTCTTGATATAGCATTTGGTATTGACAGAAATTTTCTTTTTGGATGTGGTGTAGCCATCGCATCTATTCTATTAAACAATAGAGAAATCTCTTGTGAATTTCATGTTTTCACAGATTATATCAGTGATAAAGACAAATTATATTTTTCTGATTTAGCAAAACAATATAATTCAAGAATTAATATTTATGTTATCAATTGTGATAAGCTGAAGTCATTACCAAGCACGAAAAACTGGACTTACGCAACATATTTTCGATTTATAATTGCAGATTATTTCTATAATAAACATGAAAAAATACTATACCTTGATGCAGATATTGCTTGCAAGGGTAGTATTAAAGAACTCTTAGATTATCAATTTTCTACTAATGAAATTGCCGCAGTTGTAGCTGAAAGAGATGTTGAATGGTGGCAAAATCGAGCCTCGGTATTAACTACACCACAGTTAGCTTCTGGATATTTCAATGCTGGTTTTTTACTGATAAATATTGATGAGTGGAATCTAAATAACATTTCGTCAAAAGCTATTGAAATGTTGCGTGACCCAGATTGGGTAAGTAAAATCACCCACCTTGATCAAGATGTACTGAATGTATTATTGAATGGTAAAGTGAAGTTTATTTCGGAGAAATATAATACCCGATATAGTATTAACTATGAATTAAAAGACAAAGTTGATAATCCAGTCAATGATGACACCGTGTTTATACACTATGTGGGACCTACAAAACCCTGGCATGAGTGGGCTGACTATCCGGTGTCACGTAGTTTTTTGATCGCCAAAGCAGCTTCTCCGTGGAGTAAAGAAGATTTACTTAAACCTGTAAATAGCAATCAGTATCGGTATTGTGCAAAACATAAATTTAAACAAAAGCATTATATGGCAGGCATTTTTAATTATTTAAAGTATTATAAAGAAAAATGCTTCTAAAGATTTAAGGTTAAAATAATTCATTATGATATATAATAAAACGATAAATGGGTTGAAAGTTTTCATAAAAGATAATGATCCCTTTTATGAGCAAGTGCTGAATGACTTTTTAACTTGCAGGGTTAAAACATTAAAAGTTTTTCGTTCGATTGATGATACTAAAGTCATTCTTATTGACACTGCTCGTGGACCTCTTGTACTTAAAGTTTATGCGCCAAAGCATAAAATGACCGAACGTTTCTTAAAATCTTGCATAAAAAAAGATTATTATGAAAATTTAATTTATCAAACCGATCGGGTACGTGGTGAAGGCATCCAATCAATTAATGACTATTTTTTGCTAGCTGAACGTAAAACATTAAATTTCGCTCATTATTATATTATGCTCATTGAGTATATTGAAGGTGTCGGGTTAAATGAGTATTTGGAAATTTCTGAAGATCTGAAGGATCAATTATCAGAATCGATAAAAGAGTTGCATCAGCATGGAATGGTGTCTGGCGATCCTCATAAAGGAAATTTTATAGTATCCGAAAAAGGTTTAAGACTAATTGACCTTTCAGGTAAAAAAACAACCGCTGTTTTAAAAGCAAAAGATCGCATTGATCTTGAACGGCACTATAATATAAAAAATGAATTGAAAGACTTTGGCTATACATATCTTATATTCAAAAAGAAAATTAAAAAAGTAATCAGGGATGTAAAAGTCAAACTAGGATTAAAGAGCAAATAATGATTATGATGAAGGGTAATTAAATTGGATTTTAAACATCTTACTCAATTTAAAGATATAATTGAACTGGACAAGCGCCCCGTTAAACTTGATGAACGGGAAACGTTTAATGTCTCATGGGGTATTGATGAGAACTACCAGGTTGGGGCTGCGATTTCAATTGCTTCAATTCTTGAAAATAATAAACAAAACAAATTTACCTTTCACATAATCGCTGATTACTTAGACAAAGAGTATATTGAATTATTATCACAATTAGCAACGAAGTATCAAACAGTAATTAAATTATATCATATTGATTCTGAGCCATTGAAGGCGCTACCTCAATCAAATATCTGGCCAGTATCTATTTATTATCGTTTGCTTTCATTTGATTATTTTTCTGCGCGATTGGATTCATTATTATATCTTGATGCTGATATCGTCTGTAAGGGTTCATTGAACGAGTTAATAGCATTAGAGTTTAAAGATGAATATGGGGCAGTGGTAATTGATGTAGATGCTATGCAAAGTAAAAGCGCTGAGCGTTTGTGTAATGAGGATTTTAACGGTAGCTATTTTAACTCTGGTGTAATGTATATTAATTTACGGGAATGGTTACAACAAAGACTAACGGAGAAATTTTTTGATCTATTATCAGATGAGTCAATTATCAAAAAATTAAAGTATCCGGATCAAGATATTTTAAACTTAATGTTTTTACATCATGCTAAAATATTACCGAGAAAATATAATTGTATTTATACTATAAAGTCAGAATTTGAAGAAAAAAATAGTGAATATTACACCCAGTTTATTAATGATGAAACTGTCTTCATACATTATACTGGTGTAACTAAGCCATGGCATGATTGGGCGAACTACGCCTCTGCAGATTATTTTCGTAATATTTATAATATATCACCATGGAGAAATATACCTTATAAAAAAGCTGTTAAAAAACATGAGTACAAAGAAAAATATAAACACTTGCTTTACCAGAAAAAATTTCTCAATGGTGTTTTTACAGCAATTAAATATAATGTTATGAAAGGTTAATATTCGAGATGGTTGATAAAATAATATTTACAGTTACTCCTATTTTTTCAATTCCTCCCCGCGGAGCGGCCGCTGTTGAAACGTGGATGTATCAGGTTGCTCAGCGTACCAATTTCCCAAATCGCATTGTTTGTATCAAGAATCCAGGATACTCAAATTACACCTTTGTTAATGATAATTGTAGTATTCATAGGGTTGGATTCAGTCGCATATATAAGCGGTTATTTCAAAAATGGACAAGACTTGATCCTCTACCATATTCACAGAGAATAT
>DVFV01000102.1 GCA_018713045.1 Candidatus Coprosoma intestinipullorum
TGGTTTAGATGGTCTTGCCGGTGGGCTTTCGGTTATCGCATTTTTGACTTTTGGGATTATATCGTGGAATACAGATTGGCTTTTAGGTTATGCCGATATTTCAATTTTCGCCTTTTTACTGACAGGTAGTCTGCTTGGATTTCTTATTTTTAATACAAATAAGGCCAAGGTTTTTATGGGCGACACTGGTTCTCTTTGCCTTGGGGCAACACTTGGAGCTTATGCGATTATGACAAGACATGAATTGCTTTTAATAGTTATCGGTATCGTGTTTGTAATCGAAACTTTAAGCTGTATGATTCAGATTTTCGTTTTTAAATTAACTGGTAAAAGGGTTTTTCCAATGACTCCAATTCATCACTCGTTTGAGAAAAAAGGAATGAGGGAGGCAGATATTGTAAAAATGTTTTGGACGATTGGTTTAGTGGCTTCGATGCTGGCACTAGTATATGGGGTGTGGTTATGAAAAAATTAGATATTTCGCTTTTTATCGCAATTGTCGTTATTTCTTTATTTGGGGTTTTAATGGTCTACTCTTCTTCTTCAGTTTGGGCTGAATACAAGTTCGACGATCCTTTTAAATATTTAAAGAGTCAAGGTTTATTTTTAATTGCCGGGGTTATTTTGATGTATTTTGTAAGTAAAGTAAATTTTGAGGTTTATTATAAACATGCCAATAAGATTTTTGGAATTGGGTTTGTTTTACTTATACTGGTTTTATTTTTAGGAACAGAGAGAAATGGTAGTAAGAGTTGGTTTGGGATAGGTTCATTTGGAGTTCAACCTAGTGAATTTATGAAACTGGCAATGGTTATTTTCACAAGCAAGTATTTATATAACAACAAGAGGGATATTAATAATATTAAAAAGGGAGTTATTCCAATACTTCTTACTACCCTACTCATATTTGGTCTTATAATGTTACAACCGGATTTTGGAACAGGGGTAATTTTAGTTGTCGGTGTGATTGCATTACTGTTTATCGGAGGGGTTGATTTAAAGTTTTTCCTTAAGGTGTTTTTGGTCGGAATTGCCGGTATTATCGGTCTTATTATGGCAGCTCCTTATAGACTTAAGCGAATTCTTTCATTTTTAAATCCGTGGAGTGACCCACTGGGCAGTGGTTTTCAAATCATTCAATCACTTTATGCGATTGGTCCTGGAGGGCTTTTTGGGTTTGGTTTAGGAGGCTCTAGGCAGAAGCACTTTTATTTACCGGAACCACAAACTGATTTTATTTTTTCAATTATAAGTGAAGAATTTGGTTTTCTTGGGGTTTTAATCGTTTCTTCTTTATTTTTAATTATTATTTATAAATCTATTAAGATAGCTTTAAAGTGTCAAAATTTATTCGGTAAATATTTAGTTTTTGGAATTACATTTATGTTAGGTTTCCAAGCTTTACTTAATTTAAGTGTGGTTATCGGATTAATTCCAGTTACCGGAGTTACACTTCCATTTCTTAGTTATGGTGGGTCAAGTTTACTTATTACTTTAATTTCGATGGGTATTATTTTAAATGTTTCAAGGCATGTATGAAAAAAACTTATTCTTTTTTGGAATAAGCTTTTATAATACACCCTAATAATCGTATACAACTGCATTTTAAGCTTTTGTTTTAATATAATGAGAAAATGTAGTCGGTGATTACTATGGGTTTACTACAATTAAAAGAGGTTCGAGAAGAAAAGTATACACAAGCGGAGATTGCGAATATTTTGGGTGTGAAAAGAGGTACTTATGCCTCTTGGGAATGTGGAAGTGATACTATTCCATCGAGGAAGATTTATGCTTTGGCTAATATTTATAAAATGTCTACTGATTATTTACTTGGCATAAGTTCAACTAACAAGAAGATAAAAGGTGATGATTTAAATTTAGATTTAATCGGTCAAAGACTTTTTTTAATAAGAAAAAGTTTAGGACTTTCACAACTTGAGATTGCCGAGAGTATTGGGATTAACCAGTCAACTTGGTGGGCTTATGAAAAGGGAAAAACGATGATTACGACTAACGCATTGACTGCTTTAGCTAGAAAATATAACTACTCCACCGATTATATTTTAGGAAGAAGTAAAGAAAAGTTTATAAAAAAGTAAGGTTTGAGCCTTACTTTATATTGTTATTTAAGAGCTTATGCAAATTGGGAGTGGCATTTTTAATTTGCATAAATTTTAGGCACATGGATTTATTTCTATATTGGGATTATACATTCTGACAACACTACTATATTTTTCATATAGTCTTTTATAATCAGAGTTATATGTTTCGTTCATTTGACTAAATGGAATTACTTTAAAGTTGTGCCATCTTGAATCTTTTTGATAATAATTGTATAGAAGTTCATTATTTAAATTTTCAAGTTTTATTTCACTTTGGCCATCTTTGGTTGTTTTGACAACGTCGACTGAGGTCATCAGTTCGACCATCGTATTGTAATCGTTATTCGTACTTTGGGCGGAAATGAAGTTGCCTAAGGAATAGATTACTAAGGTATCGTTTATATAGGTTATTGGTTCGATGACGTGAGGATGGGTTCCGATTATAATATCAACACCTAAGTTAGATAAATATTCGGCTTCTCTTTTTTGTTCATCGGTCGGTTCTGATCTGTATTCGGTTCCCCAGTGCATGGAAACAATTAGAAGGTCAACTTTATCTCTGACTTTTTCAATGTCGGCTTTGGCTAATTCATCACTATAAAGATTGACTAAGTATGGTTTATCAGATGGAACGGTTATTCCATTTGTTCCATAGGTATAAGCAAGCATGGTATATTTAATTCCGTTTTTTTCTTTGATTTTTATTTCTTCGGCATCTTCGGCGGAACAATAACTACCAGCAGTTAGGACATCTTTGGTTTTCCAGTAATCACAAGAGTTTTGAATGGCGGTGACTCCCCTATCCATCGTATGATTATTGGCTAGACTTACTAGATTGAATCCGGCATCGATCATGGCGTCACCAAATTCCTGCGGTGAGTTAAAGTTTGGGTAATCAGAGAGACCAATAGAGGTTCCACCTAAAATGCTTTCTTGATTATAAAATGCCAAGTCATGTTTTTGAATTTCCGGTTTTATGAGTTCAAGCTGAGATGTAAAATCGTAGGTGCCATTTTGATAACCATCACGATAAAGTGATGAATGAAGTAAGGCATCTCCAACCATTATTAGGCTTAATCTTTCTTCTTTGACTTCGGGTTCTTTTTTTTCTTGAGATTCATTTACAGTTTTGAGTTCTGTTTTGGGTTCTTCTTTGATTATAAAATAACAAAGTGTGGCGAAAATTATTATAAGTATGACGACTAATAGATAAAACTTACGGCTTTTCATTTTTTATTTAAAAGTTACATGTACCATTTTGAGATTCAACGTAATTTTTGAGAGTAACTTTTCCTTCTTCATTATCAGTTGAACTTGTAAAATAAGTTCCGTTTAATTCATCAACTGTACTTTGAGATTGTTTTTCGCCATCTAAGGTGTATGAAGATATCATACCATCTTTTAATTCAAAGATAGCTTCTTTTCCATCTATTTCACAGGTATATGATTCTCCTGCGCCACAACCAGTTAATAAGAGTATTCCAAAAAGAGGAATTAATAGTTTTTTCATTTTACTTTTTCCTTTCTACATTAAAGGCGCGAAGGCTTTAAGTATTTGTCTTTTGAGATTTTTAAAGAACGATAATTTTTCGATACCTTTCTTCTTTATTTCTCTAGATTCTTTTAAAGTCTTTTGAACGTCTTTTTTAATATTATGAATTGTACTTGAAGCATATAACCAAACTCCACATTCAAAGTGGAGATAAAGGCTACGATAGTCTAAGTTGACTGTTCCAACGGTGGCATATTCATCATCGACGACAAAGGTTTTTTCGTGAACAAATCCTTTGGTAAATTCGTAGATTCTAATTCCACCTTCGATTAGTTGATTATAGTAGGCTTTGGTTACTTCACTTACGATTTTTTTGTCGGGGATTCCAGGAGTTATTATTTTAACGTCGACTCCCCTTTTGGCCGCGGTTATCAAGGCGGTTATCATTTCATTATCGATGATTAGATATGGGGTGGTTATGTAGATATAACGGTTGGCTTTATTTATAAGGTTTAGATATATCGTTTCCCCTACTGCTTCGTGGTCCCACGGGTTATCTTCATAAGGGACAATGTAACCATCTGAGGGTGTTGTATATACGAGTTCATGAGGTGGCATGTATTCTTTAAGGTTCGTATTTTCCCCAGTAATAAAGTCCCACATAGATAGGAACATGGTGGTAAAGTTCCAAGCGGCTGCACCTTCAAGCATTATTCCGTTATCTTTCCAATATCCAAATCTGACTTGTTTATTCATATATTCGTCGGCAAGGTTAATGCCTCCGGTAAAACAGGTGTATCCGTCGATGACAGCTATTTTTCGGTGATCACGATTATTAAAGCGAGATCTTAGACGAGGAATGAATTTATTAAAGACAACGGTTTTGATTCCTAGTTTGTTTAGACGTTTTTCGTAGTGATTTGGCAGGGTGACGATACAACCTAGGTCATCATATATGAGTCTTACGTCGACGCCTTCTTCTACTTTGGTCTTTAAGAGTTCTAGTATATTGTTCCACATATAACCTTCTCTTATGATAAAGTATTCTAAGAATATATATTTATGGGCTTTTTTAAGTGCGTCCATCAGTTTTTCAAAATATACTTCACCACCTGAAAGATATGTCGTTTTGGTATGTTTACAAACAGATGAGGGTGAATAATCACAGATGTATTTGGCTTGATTATGAGCATTGAGGCTTTCATATTTTAGTTCATCCATGACGAGGTCTTTTTTGTTTTGATTATCTTGACCTTTATAATAAAGTTTTTTTAGTTTCTTTTTTTCATGCGTGCTTAATTGATTCATTCCAAAGATCATGTAGAGGATTATTCCGAAAACTGGTAGTCCCATAGTTGGAATGAGCCAGGCTATTTTATATCCAGGATTGGATTTTCCATTAATTATGTATATGGCCATAATAAAGCTTAAAATAAAACTTATTAAATAGAAGTGCACGAAATATTGATTATATTTTAATATGATTAAAAGGATGAGGGCAATCTGGAGAATCATAAGGAGCGGGATGATGAAGATTCGATGAGTAATGATACTGATGAATTTTTTTAATAATTTTGTCATTTTATCGCCACCTTTGTCACTAGTTTCATTATACCTTATTTTATTTGGTTTTACAATGATTAGACATTATTTAAAATTCCGATAATCTTACATAAATGTAATTTGACTTTTTCTACTTCCTTGGTATACTAGTATCAAGGAAAAATTTTGTAGTAAATGGGGTTGTTTATGGAAAAAAAAGAAGTTTTTGCGAAAGAAATTTGTTTTAAGAAAGTATTTTGGATTTTTATGTTCGGATGTTTATTCGGATGTATATTTGAGATGTTATGGCATTTTATAAATTATGGTAATTGGGTTAGCCGAAAAGGTGTTATTTATGGACCATTAAATCCAGTTTATGGTCTTGGAGCAGTTATTTTTACTTTATTTTTATGTAAGATAAAAAATCCAATGATGATATTTATCGGTGGGATGATTTTAGGGGGCGGATGTGAATATATTTGTTCCCTATTCCAGGAAGCGGTGTTTGGAACTGTTTCATGGAATTATGAGAATAATTTTTTTAATTTGCATGGCCGAACTAGTTTGTTTTATATGCTGGTCTGGGGAGTACTGGCAATTGGATATGTCAAAATGGTTTATCCTTTCTTATCAAAACGGATTGAGAGGATTCCAGTTAGAACCGGGAATGTTTTGACAGTTGTTTTAGCTATTTTTATGGTTGTAAATTTATCTATTTCATTAACGGCTTGTCTAAGGCAGGAAGAGAGAAATCAAGGAATTCCGGCGGATAATTCTTTTGAGGTGTT
>DVFV01000103.1 GCA_018713045.1 Candidatus Coprosoma intestinipullorum
ACTACTAAAAAAATTGGCGGACAAAAAGGACATAAAGGATATGGCCTTACTAGAGAAAAAGTTGAAAAATTAATTAAAGAAAATAAATTAGAAACAAGAATTCTTTATCATCAAAGTAATAATAAAAGTAAAAAAGATGTCATTAAATATAGACTTGGTATTGAGATTAATGCATATGTTGAAAAACATATTTTTAAACATGTATCAAATTCAAAAAACAAAATACCAAATGAATTTTATACTGATGTAACTTATGACAATAGTATAAAGTCTTTATCAATTGAATTAGGAGTTTACAACGTAATTTCTTATAATAGACTAAGTGATTTTTTTTAAAGTTATCTCAAAAGGTTTAATTACAATATCAAATGGAACGTTAGTAAATTTTCTGAAAGAATTTAGTAAAAAGGCAACTAATACAATAAATAATTTAAAATACAATTTATTAAATGAAGAAATAATGTATACAGACGAAACAAGTAATAATAAATGGTATATAAGGAATTATAGTAATCCCAATACAGTAGTTTATATGTCTTATAATAGGCGTGGTCATAAACAAATTGAAGTTCATGATATATTAACAAAATATATTGGAGGACTGATGCATGATCATGATACAACCATGTATAAATATGGTCAAAGTAATTACGAATGTTTAATTCACTTGGGAAGATATTTTGAAGAATTAATTCAAAATATACCTGAAATAACATGGGCAAAAGAGATGAAAAAATTATTGTTTGAGACATATTATCAAAGAAAGGAATTGATAAGTCAAAACATTCATGAATTCACTACGAATCAAATTCAAACAATTGAACAAAGATATGATGAATTATTGTTATTAGCTAAAACAGAGAATAAAAATATTAGTTCTTCGTTTTATAAAGAAAAATCAATAAAATTGATGAAGCGATGTAAAAAATATAAAGAGAATCATTTAGCTTATATACATAATTTTAATGTTCCATTTGATAATAATCTATCAGAAAGAGATTTAAGAATTATAAAAATCAAATCAAAAATATCTGGTGGATTTAGAAACGAAACTGGGGCGAAAACATATTGCGATGCCATTAGTATCATAAAAACAGCAATTAAAAGAAAAATAAATCCTTATGAAACCATCTCATCAATATTTAATTGTAAAGAACTTTTTGCGTGTTAAAAGAGCAATCGAACATGATTACTCTTTATTTTTACGTGACGAAGTCTGAATAGTTACTGTGACTGTAGATTTTAACTCTAATTTACCCAGAAATTATCGAAATAAATTACCCACTTAACTAGATAGAAGATGGGAGTAGTTAATAAAAAAGATGCATCAATTTGAAAAAGATGTATCTTTTTAGTATTATATAAAACAAAAAAAAGAAACGCACAAAACGAAAAATAAACCGTTTCTTTTTACCCAAAAGGTGATTATATGATAACATTAAAAACAAGAACTGTCAAATTGTTTGATGGAAGCGAAAGAATCAATGTAAGCTTAAAAGAAAAAACATATAATTTAAAAGAGGAAATAAAAGAATATGAACAAACGTTAAACTATGGATATTTAGAATGTCCAAAATGTCATACATCAAATTTGATTTATTATGGCGGATATATAAGAAATATAGGTATAAATCAAGAGTTTTTGATTATAAGAATTCAAAGAGTACAATGTAAAGATTGTAAGAAAACTCATGCGATAATACCGAATTTTATATATCCGTTTTTTCAGTATGAAAAAAGTTATATAAATTATATTTTATTGCTTATGAAAGTTCGTGAGAAAAAAGATAAAGAAATAGAAAATAGATTAAAACTTTCAAGACAACTATTGTCAAAATGGGAACAAAGATTTAAAAATCATGAAACAAGGCTAAAAACATTTTTAAAAACATCAAAAATACCTGAAATAATAAAAGAAGTAATAACGGGTTTTTTTGAACATGGATATGAGTCTGAAAATGGGATAAGATACTTTCAAAAAATACCAACATAAAAGTTTCATTTACAACCTCAAGCAGCTTGGGTAGTATAGCTATCAGAGAGGAGGAAAAGTAGATGAGACAAGGAACAAGTCGATTAGACTTATTTCGTTATGGAGTAATTCTGCCACTTTTAACAGGTGAAGAAAGTAATGTACGAAAGTATTGTAAGGAAGAGTCGGCAAAACCACATTACTATAAAGGAAAAGAATACTATTTTAGTGAAGAGACAATAAGAAAATGGTATTACAAATATTTAAATGAAGGCTTTGATAAATTAAACAGGAAAAAAAGAAGCGATAAAGACATACCAAGAAAGATGAATGAAGAGGCGATAAATTATATAATTGATCTTAAAAGTGGATATCCAAGAATAACAACAAAAAAGATATATGAAAGATTAAAGGAAGAGAGAGTGGTAGGAAAAGA
Source organism: Candidatus Coprosoma intestinipullorum (assembly GCA_018713045.1). GTDB lineage: Bacteria > Bacillota_I > Bacilli_A > RF39 > UBA660 > Coprosoma > Coprosoma intestinipullorum. The sequence goes on from DVFV01000103.1 coordinate 2,409, forward strand.
TATATCGATAAATAGTTTTTATAGGTATATGAAAACAAACAATTTAAGGACACAGGTAATAGCCAACAAAGAGAGAAGAAGATATGAAAAAGAATACCCGAATGATACATGGCAGGCAGACACTAGTTATGGTCCATATATAAAAGTAGATGGGAAGAAGTACCGGACATATTTAATACAGTTTATAGATGATAATTCAAGATTAGTAGTAGGGTATGGATTTTATTTTCATGACAATGCGGTAAATGTTCAGAAAACATTTAAAAAAGCGATAGAGAAATATGGAATTCCCAAACAAATATATTTAGATAATGGTAAACCATATAGTAATGAACAACTAGAGATAATATGTGCGAGACTAGGAGTAAAACTAACGCATACACATGCATATGATCCAGCATCCAAAGGAAAAGTTGAAAGATGTTTTAAGACGATAAAAGAAGGGTGGATGTATGCGAGAGATTGGAATAAATATGGAAGTATCGAAGAGTTAGAAGAGGATTATGGGAGGTATTTATATGACGAATATATCAATAAAAAACATAGTGAACTTGGTGATTCACCAAATAATGTATGGCATAAAGGGATTGAAAATACAGTATATAAACAAATAGAAAAAGAGAAATTAGAAGAATGCTTTATGAATACAGTAATAAGAGTAGTAACAAAAGATAGATTAGTAAGTATAAATAATAAATATTATGAAGTGCCATATAAGTATGTAGGAAGTAAGATAGAACTTAGATATTATGTAACAAATGAAGAAGAGATATGGGTATATGAAAATAATGAAATGAAAGAAAAATGTGAACCGTTAAATAAGAAAGATAATAGTAAAGTGAAAAGAGAAAATAATATAGATTATTCAAAACTAGTTAACAATGAAGAGGATGTGATAGAATGTTCCTAAGTTATTATGGATTGGATAGAGATTTGTTTAAAAAAGAAATAAGCGAAAAAGAGGCATATAAGTCAAGTAATTATAAAGAGATGATGTCCAGGTTAGAATATATAAAAGAAATAAAAGGCATAGGTTTATTTGTAGGAGAACATGGAATAGGAAAGACATATACTTTAAGATGTTTTAAAGAAAAGACAAACAAAGAGTTATATAAGATCATATACATATCAGTAGGTAATTTAACAGTATTTGAATTTTTGAATGTTATAAGTAAAGAATTAGGTTTAGATACAGGAAACTGTTATCGGAATGAGATGGAAAGTAATATTCAAAGTGAAATAAAAAGAATGATAAGTAATCATAAAGATATAATTCTAATATTAGACAATGCCCAGAACTTAAGTAGAGAAATGATACAGTCATTAAAATTTTTATATGATTTCGATATGGATAGTGTAGATTACGTAAGTATAGTAATATGTGGCAGTAGTGAGATAGAAGATGAACTCAAGAAAAAGAGATATGAACATATAAAACAAAGAATTATATTAAAATATCATTTGAAACCATTAACAAGAGAAGAAACGAAGGAATATATAAAAACAAGGTTAAAGTTATCGGGACAAAATAAAATGATATATACAGAAGCGGCATTAAATGCATTATATAATATATCAAAAGGGAATATAAGAATCTTAAACAATATAATAAAAACAACCTTAATAGTAGGTTATCAACAAAAGAAAGAAATGATAGATGAAGAGATAGTAAGAATGGCAAAAGAAGAGGTAGAAATATAGAAGGGAAAAGAGAGAAAATGAATAAAGAAGAAATAGAAACAAATTATTCAGATAATTGTAAGTCTAGATATGGAAGTAGTAAGGTAGAATTCATAGTAGAATATTTAGACGATTATGTAAGGATGGAATATAGGATACTGATAAAAAAATAGATGAAGATGCCGAACTACAGTTAATTCATATACTTTATTATTTAATGGATGAATATCCTGAGGGGTCTCTTGCCAAGGCAATTTATGATAATAAAATAGTATAGACTTTATTAAAACTTGAGAATAATACACCAAAAATTGTTTTCAAGTTTTTTAATAGAAAAACAGAAATAAATTAAATAAGATGTTTTGAGGTAGTTTATAGTGTGGGTAAAATAAATCGATAAAAAGCGGGTAAATTAATTCGGCAATCTACAAATAGTTCTTGGTTTTTATTTAAAGTTGATGATGGAGGTCATTAATGTAATTAAGAAATAAAATTAAAAACGTATAAAATGCTTACCCCCTGAAAAGTTGATTTTTCTGGGGGGGGGGGTGTACAATGGAATTGTACATAATAAAATAGGTGATTTTATGCGTAGAATAAGAAGAAAAAGAGAGAAGCAAAAAAGAGAATAATAATTATAAGTGTATTTCTATTTTTAATAATAATGACAAGTGGTTATGCGGCGTTTTCTACCAATATAACACTTCATGCCAAAGGAAACATTAAAGAAAAGAGTAGAGTAATACAGTCATGGACTAGTGTGAGTCAAACGGATTTTCATTCAGATTATTATAAACAGAATATAGTAAGTGCGACATTTATGGATAACAACAATGTTCCGGATAGTGCGGTAGAAAGTTGGAATGTGTCAGAAGATAAAGAAAATGGAGAAGTAATGGCTTGGGTAGTACCTACCGCATCAGATAATTCAAAATACGATTTATATATCGGAGCCAAAGCTGGAGTTATTGCCAATGAAAATAGTAGAAATTTATTTGATAGTTTTTATAATATAAAATCAATAGTTTTTAACGATAATTTTGATACAAGCAATGCTACAACGATGCAGTCAATGTTTAGACGATGTGTCAATTTAATCGAACTTGATTTATCAAGTTTTGATACCTCAAATGTTACTGATATGGTGGGAATGTTTCAAAGTGATGATGCAGATAATTCGATGAAGATACAAAGAATAATTCTTGGTGAAAATTTTAATACAAGTAAAGTAACAAATATGAGAGCTATGTTTGGTAATTGTTATTCTTTAGTGGATGTTGATGTAAGTGGGTTTGATACAAGAAATGTTACAAATATGCGTGATATGTTTGCCAGTTGTTTTGCTTTGCCTAAAGTTGATGTAAGTAATTTTGATACATCTAAAGTGACTAATATGCAGGGAATGTTTTATAGGTGCCGGAGTTTAACCGAACTTGATATAAGTAATTTTGATACAAGTAATGTAACAAATATGCGAAGTATGTTTTCAGAGTTAAATTTTGATAAATTAGATCTGTGTTCATTTGATACGCGTAAAGTTGTTGATATGAATGGAATTTTTTCTGGTACGAATCTTCAAAGTATTTATGTTGGACCAAATTGGACGACTGAGAATGCTGATATAACGCACATGTTTTATAATAGTAGTGTTTCTTCAGTTACAACTGGTCAGTGTTAATATTTATAGGTATATTATAAAAAATCTTCCATAAATTTTTATAGGAGGATTTTTATATGGAATTTTTACTAATACTGGTGATTGGAATTAGTGTAAGTATGGATGCTTTTTCCTTGTCTTTGGCTTATGGAACATTAGGTATTTTAAGAAGACAAAGATATTGTTTGGCGATAATTGTTGGTGTTTTTCATTTCTTTATGCCTATTTTGGGTTATTTGTTTGGAAATTTTGTTATTAATTTATTAAATTTAGATCCTGATATTATTGTAACTTTAGTTTTGGTTTTTATCGGAATAGATATGATTATTTCGTCTTTTAAAAAAGAAGATAATTTAAAGGTTATGAAAAAACTTGAATATTTGTTTTTTGGACTTGCAGTGTCAATAGACAGTTTTTCAATTGGCATGACCTTGACAGATATTAGTAAAAATGTCTTTTATCCGGCAATTGTGTTTAGTTTGTGCAGTGGTGTTTGTACTTTTATCGGCTTATCGTTTGGTAATAAAATAGAAAAATCACTAGGAAAAATTGCAACTATTGGTGGCGGAGTGGTACTTACAATAATTGGACTAGTTTATATGTTTTAATTGTAAGGGGGAATACAATGATAAAGAAGGGTTTGATAGGTGGCGCGGTTTTACTTTTAATTTTTTTGATATATTTGTCGACAATGGATAGGAAGGTTTATTATCTTGTTTTGGGAGATTCGCTGGCAACAAGTGAAGGTGCCGATGGATTGAAGGTTCGAGGTTATACGGATATTGTAGCTGAAAATCTAGAAAAAAGAGATGTTTTAGAAGAGTACATAAAAGGTTTTGCTGAAGATGGTATGAAGGTTCCTGATTTAATCGATGATATTGAGGATAACAGGGAGATAGAGGTTAATGGTAAGACGATAAGGATAAAAAATGCTTTAGTAAAAGCTGATTTGGTAACTCTTTCAATAGGGGCGAATGATATTTTAGAGAAGTTAGATAGTGAATATATAAGTGATAATGATGTTTATAATTATATCGACGAGATGACTGATGATTTGGAGGAGCTTCTTAAACTTATTAGAGAGTATTCAAAGGAAGATATTATTATGGTTGGTTATTATAATCCTTTTAAAGATATAGATGTTCAAAAGTTTATCGATTATTTAAATAAAAGATATAAAGAGGTTTCTAATGTTTATGATATTATTTATGTTGAGATAGATGATGTTTTTGAAAAGCATCCTGAGTATTTGCCTAATGAGAATAATATTCATCCGTCAAGTGAGGGTTATGAGGCGATAGCAGAACTTGTAATGAAGAAAGTTAATAAAAATTTATTTGAAACTTGATTTTTAGATAAATGTTTGTTACAATATGTTTGCTATTTAATTTCTATGGCTATTTTTAGTCATGGCGGAAGGAGAGAAGACGTATGAAAAAAGGTATTCATCCAGAATATATGGAAACTAAAGTTACTTGTGGTTCTTGTGGTAATACTTTTACTGTAAGATCTAATAGACCAGAACTTGAAGTTGAAATTTGTAATCAATGTCATCCATATTATACAGGTAAACAAAGTACTGTTAAAAAGGATGGTCGTATTGATAAATTCAATAAGAAATATGGTCTTAACCAAGCTAAATAGTTTGGTTTTTTAATAAATAAGAACACAATTTTTAAAGATTGTGTTCTTGTTTTATCTGTTCAATATTAGCTTCGAGAATTGCTTTTTGAAATTCTAAGGCTTTAATAGATTTTTGGAGTTCACTTATACGCTTTTCAGGTGAGATGTATTCTCTATTGAAAACTTTATTATTTTTACGGTACGCAGTAATCCATTTCTCAAATGTTTTAAGGGGGATATCGAATTCTTTGGCGGTTTGAGAAGTTGATTTACCGTCTTTCATTACTCTTTCAACAGCTGTTTTTTTAAATTCTTTTTCATATGTACGAGGTATTTAAATCACATCCTTCGTTTATATTATATCATGGAAAATTGTTTTTCGGTAGTTAAATTTTAGTGGTTGATTTCATTTTTAATACAGAAAGTCGCATATAGCGGAACAGATTTGATTTTGTTTTCAAGACCAAAGTTTTTGGTTGACAATCTAATACTATAATTTGGATTATATTTTTTTATATATTCGTTTAGACTTTTACTAGTGGTTCTTCTTCCAGATTTGATTTCTACAGGGATTATATTACCGTTTAATTTTATTAAGAAGTCTATTTCATAATTTTCAAATGTATAGTAATATAATTCTTTAAATGTTTGGATAAATTCACAAGCAATATAGTTTTCGGTTAAAACTCCTTTGTACATTTCATTTTTATCAAGAAGAATTTCTTCGTATTCTATGTTTGATAAGGTTCTGAGTAGCCCACAGTCGCTTAAATATATTTTAAATTTTTCGGTGTTTATGTAAGCTTTAAGTGGAGATTCTGGTTTTTCTACAAGATTGCATTTTAAAATCATATTACTGGCGAGAAGCCAATCTAAACTACTTTCATATCTTATTTTTCTGGCAGATTTATCGACAATACTATATTTAAATGTATTGTTTTCTCTTGCTAATTCTTTGGGAATTGCATTATATATTTTACTGTTTTTAATGCTTTCGGTGTTTTCGGTATATTTGTTCATATCGGCAAGGTATGAAGTAATAATTTGTTCACCTAATTCAAAATTTACTTTTGATATATCACAATCTGAATTTAAATAATCTTTGATGATGGCTGGCATACCACCTAGAACCAAATATTTTTTGTATAAATCTAGAGCGTGGCTATGTATGCTGGCAATTAGTGGTTCGTTATTTTGATAGTGTTTTTCTATTTCTTTAATTAAATTTTCTTCTTGGCAGGCAATTAAAAATTCTTCAAATGACATTGGATATAAGTATTTAATGGTTACTTTCCCAACCGGAAAGGATGAGTGAAATCTATTTATTTTTACACCAAGTAATGATCCGGCACATACAATTTTATAGTTATCTTCGCTTTCACAAAAATATTTTAAAGAAGTTATGGCATTTTCATTTACTTGAATTTCATCTAGAAAAAGTAATGTGTTTTCAATATTAAAATTAATTTTTTTTAATATTTCAATTTTTTCTATTATTTCTTTAGGATTGAGCGTTTCGTTAAAGATGTCTGAAATTTCTTTTTCTTTTTCTAGATTAATATAAATATAGTTTTCAAAATTGTCTTTGGCAAATTTTTTTAATATATAAGTTTTACCTGTTTGTCTGGCGCCGATAAGCATTAGTGGCATTTTTGAGTTTTTTTTCCATATTATTAAATCTTTTTCAATTTTTCTGTACATAGAAGGTCACCTCTTTATCATTGTATCACATTTTCGTACAAAATGTACGTTTTTAGCCGTTTTTTTCGTACAAAATGTACGTTTTTTAACAAAAAAAACGACTTAAGGTTTTTGAATTAAAAAGTCGATTAATGTTTTTGGATTTTTTCCATTATAAATTATGTCGTTTATTAAATCGATAATTGGCATTTCGACAGCTTTATTGTCGACTAATTTACGAACAGATTTTAATGTATATAGTCCTTCAACGGTTGTATTTTTGATGTATTCGTCGATTTCTTTTTGGCTTGCACCTTCACCGATTAATTTACCAAATGAGAAGTTGCGGCTTTTGGTACTGGTGGCTGTTAGTAATAAATCACCGAATCCGGCAAATGAGTAGACGGTTGAACCGTTGCCACCTAGGCCTTTAATTAACTCTTTGATGTCGTGAAGAGATTCTGTTATGAGCATAGCAATGGTCGATTCTGGAAGGCCAAGACCACTTAGGATTCCTGAGGCAATAGCGATAACGTTTTTAATGGCTCCGCAGACTTCAGTTCCAACGATATCATATGATTTACGTAGTTTGAAGTGATCGTTTGCAAAAGCTTTATAAACGGTATCGATAGCTTTTTTATTTTGACCAGCAAGGGTTAGGCCGACAGGAACTTTATTTGCAACGTCAATGGCAAAAGAAGGTCCGGACATAATGGCTATTTCATCGGTATTTAAATATTTTTTGATAACATCGTAGACGAATAGACAGGTGTCTTGTTCGATACCTTTAGAGATGGCACAGATTGGAGTTCCATCATAGTATTCTTGCATCTGTTTTGTGACTTCATCGACCGCACCAGTAGGGGTGGCGATGACAATTAAATCTTTATTTGTAATTGCTTCTTTTAAATCTGTAGTAAATTTAAAACTTTCGGATAGTTTTATTCCTTTTAATCTTGGACTTTCATGGTTTGTTTGAAGGTAGTCTATTTCATCTTTGAAAGCAGACCAAATTGTTACTTCGTTTTTGTTTTCTTCTAAAACAGTAGAAAGGGCAGTTCCATAGGCACCCGCACCTAAAACAGTTATTTTCATTTTTATCACCATTATAATTATAACATGTATAGTCTTAAACATAAAGTTTTTTTGAATTCGATTTTATATGGTATAATGATTATAGGAAGGTGATTCATTTATGAAAGAAACTTTAGAAAATGTGATGCTTATGGGACTTGGAGCTTTGGCTATGACAAGTGAGCGAGCTTCAGAGTTAAAAGAAGAACTTTTAAAAAAAGGGGAAGAGGCTTATAAGAGTGGTAAGGCTTTAAACGAAGAGCTTAAACATAATATAAGTGAAAAGATTAAGGAAAACGTGACGGTTGTCGTCGAGAGTCCGGAAATGACTAAGGAAGATTTAGCTAAAGAAATTGAGAAACTTAGCGATGAAGATAAGAAAGAAATGCTTAACTTGCTCAAAAAGAGCAAAAAGGATGTAAAGACAAAAAATGAGTAGTGGGAAAGATAGATTATTTGAAATAATAAACACGATTAGAAAATATGACCTTATAAAAAATATGTCGGCAGAGAGGCTTAGACTGGCAATAGAAGAGCTTGGGCCGACTTTTATTAAACTCGGTCAAATTTTATCTTACCGTGATGATGTAATTCCAAAAGAATATTGTGAGGAACTTAGTCATTTGCGCAACCAAGTAAAACCGATGGAATTTGAAAAGGTAATGGAAATTTTGGATGGCGAATATAAAGGACAAACCAAAGATATTTTTCAAGAAATAGATGAAGTGCCAATAGGTTCAGCTTCTATTGCTCAGGTTCACCGGGCAAAGCTTATGGACGGAACGGATGTCGTAATAAAGGTTCAAAGAGAACATATTTACGAGAGAATGGAAACGGATGTCAATTTAATTAAAAAGATTATAAAAACATTTAGGATTCAAAAGATATTTAATTCGGTGTTTGATTTTGATTCAATTATCGACGAGATGTTTGCATCAGCTAAAGAGGAGATGAATTTCTTAATCGAGGCTGAACATACAGAGCGTTTCCATAAGTATAATAAGGATGTCGTTTATATAAAGTCACCTAAAGTTTATAATGATTATACGACAAGCAAGGTTTTAGTGATGGAATATATGGATGGGGTTTTAATCGATGATTTCGAAAAATTAAAAGAGCTTGGGTATAATATGGATGAGATTGGCGAGAAGCTTGGGGCAAATTATATTAAACAGGCGATAGATGATGGTTATTTTCATGCCGATCCGCATACGGATAATTTAAAGATAAACGATGGCAAAATAGTTTATATGGATTTTGGCATGATGGGTGTTTTGTCTAAACGAGATAGGACGCTTTTAAGTAAATGTATTTTGGCAATTGTTCGCGATGATATAGATGAGGTTGAACATATTTTGCTGACGCTTGGAACGGCAAGGGGTCAGGTCGATCATATGGGGCTTAAAAGCGATATAAAAACGGTTTTGGATAAGAATAAAACTCAAGATGTTTTAGATATCGATGTCAAGGACTTTACAAATGACCTTCTATCTATGTTATCTAAGAATAATGTTACTATGCCTAAAGATATTACAATGCTCATTCGAGGAATAATAGTTATGGAGGGAGTTCTTCGAAAGATAAGTCCAAGGATAAATTTAATAAGTTTACTTGAAACGCATGTAAAACCAAGTGAAGTTTTGTCTAAGGAAGATATTGGTAAATTTACGCGCAAGGGAATAGAAAGTGGTACGAGTTTAGTTTATATTCCAAACGAGCTTTTAACATTTTTAAAAGGTGTTAATAGTGGGGAACTTAGGTTTAATATCGAGCTTAATGATTCAAAACATCAAATTAGAAATATCGAACAACTTGTTCATTTAGTGATGATTACAATTTTAGATGTGGCTTATATTTTAGGAACGAGTTTGATAGTTATGCAGAATCACGATGATTTACCATTTATTTTCTATATTTATTTGATTATGGGTGGTATTTGTACAATTTGGATATTCTATAAATTATTTATGAGTAAGTTAAAAAATAGGAGAGGTTAGAGATGAAAAAGTTTAAGTGGTTAGTTTTGGGCATGTTGCTGGTTGTATTTTGTGTGGGGTGCTACATAATATATGAAAACAATACTAAAAATGCTTCTTCAAAGGATGATACTTTAGATAATTTGAATAATGTGGCTTTGGAGCTTCAGAGTTTTGTTTCGGATAACAGTTTAGATTCATTAGATCTTTACGGAATGGATAATTTAGATAGGGTAGCCATTAATTATTATTGTTTTAAAGAAGATAAGTGTGACACTGTCAGCAAGGGTGAGGTGGATGAGTATTTAAACAAGGTTTTTAAAAGAACATTTAAACACACTGATATATTGTGCAGGGTCGACGATGAAGTTTTATATAAATTCGATGGGGAGAATTTTATTTATAATGAGGATCATCCAGGTCATGATGGTGATAATGCGACGTCTATTTATTCAAAGGTTTATTCCATTTCTCAAATTGGAGATAAATATGTGCTTGTTTTAAACAAAATTTATTATTCACCACTTTCAAGTGATTATATTACGACAGATCCACAGAATAATAATAAGCTTTTTGAGGATTCTTTGTTTGGCGATGAGGCTTCAAATGAGGAGATAATAGATTATTATAGTGAGCATTATGATGAGTTTAAGAATAAAGGAAATAAATATAAGTATACGTTCGAAAAAAGCAGAGATAGTTTTTATTTAAAAGATTATAAAGTGATATAGACTCTTATTTGAGTCTTTTTCTTTTGAGTTTGACAAATTAAAATGATTGTTTATAATACTACGTATGTGAAATGGAGGAAGAGATTATGGCATATTTTTTAGATAAACTATTTATCCATAAAAAAACTTACGATAAGGATTTTGGTTTTACCGAAAAAGATAGAGGATATGTTCTTTTACTTAACGATGAGGATTTAACTTTAGATGATTTGGAAGTTTTAAAAAAATTTGCTCTTGATAAAAATTACAATATCATTTCTATCGAGGAATCACTAGCTAAACTAAAAAAAGACAGAAATCATTTTGATCCTGAGGATTCGATGATTGCAGATTTGATTATGGATAGGTCAATTAATCAAAAACTTATCGAAATGGTTAAGTGTAGAATAGCTGGTTATAATGAACCTTGTTCTTTAGATGAAATCGAATATAGTACTGAGAAGATTACAGAAATTAACAATAAGCTTGTTGACGGTTTTAACCGTGGTTTGGTTATGGATACGTACGGTTTAATTCGGGAAAGAGATAACGAGGTTTGTTTAATTGGAGAGGTTAAATATGGTGTTGGTTCTAAGAAAAATAGAAAAGAAAAAATTAAAAAGTAGATAAGAAAGTAGATTATGTTGATTTACTTTTTTTTATTAATACAGTATTGCTTATTGAGTAAATTTGATATCTTTTGAAATTTTTGTATAATACCACGTAATTTATTGGATCGGTTGAAATGTAAAAATTAAGAATCGTTTGTTAAATATATATTAAGGAGGATTTTATAAACAAGATATTATGATATTTTATTATGGTGACGCAGGTTTATATGATGGAATTTCTAAAAGTTTACAGACGCAGATTTAATGGTATGCTTTTTTTAAATTAAAACAGTAGTTATGTTATAATTGTTATAGGAGGAGACAAAATGAATAAGGAAGTAAAATTCGTAATGTCTGATGGCTTAGTAATTAGGGGAAGTTTAGAAGGTAATTTGGATTCAGATAATTTAGTTGTTATGCTTCATAGTGGAGGTTATGACCGCCATGAACAAGGAATAAAAGAGGCAAAGAAAAATCCAGAGACTGGAAAAACGGAAAAGGTATTTTATAATCCACAGGGAAATTATGATTATTTAACTACAATGTTAAAGGATGATTATTGTGTTTTAAGGATTGATCAAAGGAATCATGGTAAGAGTGGAAAAAATGTCGATGTTCAGAAATTAGATGAAAAATTAAATGAATTTAATCTTTCAGAAAGTGAGAAGCAAGAAATTGTTAAGGCTTTGCACGAGAGAGATAATAAAAAGATAAGCGAACTTGCAACAAGTGATGATTTAAATATGCTTTTACATAGACCACCTTTAAAGGATATGTCATTTGTGGAAATGTCAAAAGATTTAGAGGAGGTAATGAAGCAATTACCAGAAGTTGTAGGCAAGTCTTTTAATTCTGTCGATTATGTTGGAACATGTATGGGAACAGTGGTTTTAGGTCTTTATTTGGAAAATGAGAAGAACAGAGAAAATGTTAATTCTATTACTCTTTTTTCACCACTTTATACATTTGATTATTCATTTACTAATACGCCGGAAGATGCAGGTCTTTTAGCTAAGAAGAAGCAAGTAATCGAAAGTGGTAAACAATTTAGACTTGGAAACGCGGTTGAAGGAAAGTCAACCTATGATGAGGTAGCTCGTTTTTCTGACGAGTTTATCGAAAATTTAAAAAACCTAGATATTCCAACTTATTGTATTCAAGGTACTAGTGATGTTTTAGTACCAGAACAAGAACAACTTAAATTATTTACGGAAGTTATTAAGAATCGCTTAGGCAAAGGTTTGAGCGAGGTTTATTATGCGGAAATAGAGGGTGTTCATTGTTTATATGATTCGCTTTATCCGTCATTAGTAGAAGTTTCTGATTTTATAAATGCAAATCATCAAGCACAAAAAACAATTTAATTTTTTTAAGTTGTTTTTTTATAAAAAAATTTAAAAAAAAAACTAAAAATGCCTTGATTTTTATACACTTTTAATGTATACTTTTGAATGTGTGGCATGCATGGATGTGTGAGGTTGCTAAAACGCGGGGTTAAGTTGATAGAAATTTAAACGTGATTTTAGGTTTTTACACGGAGCAAGTCTATACAAGATATAGGCGAGAGGAGGATACAATAATGTCAAAGAACAAAGTTCGTATTAGATTAAAATCTTTTGAACACAAAAATTTGGACGCTGCATGTGCAAAAATAGTTGCAACAGTTCAAAGAACTGGTGGCGAAGTTAGTGGACCAGTTCCACTTCCAACTGAAGTTGAAAAGATTACAATTTTAAGAGCTGTTCACAAATATAAAGATTCTCGTGAACAATTCGAAAAGAGAACACACAAAAGACTTATTGATATCAATAATCCAAGCAAGGAGACAATAGATGCACTATCACATCTAGAAATCCCTAGCGGGGTTGATATCCAAATCAAATTATAGGAGGAATGAAAAATGAAAGGAATCTTAGGTCGTAAAATTGGGATGACTCAAGTATTTGACCAAGACGGAAAGTTAACTCCAGTAACTGTCGTTGAAGTTACTCCTAACGTTGTAACTCAAATTAAGACTATGGAAAACGACGGTTATGAAGCTATTCAACTTGGTTTTGATACAAAGAGAGAAAAGTTAGCGACAAAAGCTTCTATTGGACACACCAATAAAGCTAATACTACACCTAAGCGCTTCTTTAAAGAAATCAGAGGTGTAAACATCAATGACTATACTTTAGGTGAAGAAATTAAGGCTGACATCTTTGAAGTTGGCGAAGTTGTTGATGTAACTGGAACTACTAAAGGTAAAGGGTTCCAAGGCTCAATCAAAAAATACAATCAAAGTAGAGGACCTATGGGTCACGGCTCTAAATATCATAGAGGCGTAGGATCACTTGGTACAATGAGACCAAAGCGTGTATTTAAAGGTAGAGGACTTCCAAGTCACATGGGAGTTAATACTGTAACTATCCAAAATTTGGAAATTGTAGCTGTTGACGTTGAAAATAATGCTATTTTAGTTAAGGGAAATATTCCTGGACCTAAAAAATCATTAGTAACTATTAGATCTGCAGTTAAAAATCCTAATAAGGTTAACAAGAGAGCTGATCTTATTTCTTGGGATAAAGAAGATAACGCTGAAGTTTCTGAGGTTAAGGAGGATTAAGGATGAAAAAGAATTCTGTAATTAATCTTAAAGGTGAAAAAGTAAGCGACATTACTTTAAATGAAAATGTTTGGGGAATTACTCCAAATGATAGCGTTATTTATGATGCAGTAAGACTTACTAATTTAGCACAAAGACAAGGAACAGCTGATACTAAAACACGTAGTGAAGTAAGTGGTGGTGGAAGAAAGCCATGGAGACAAAAAGGTACTGGTAGAGCTAGACAAGGTAGTACAAGAGCTCCACATTGGTATCATGGTGGTATCGTATTTGGACCACACCCAAGAACTTACAAATTAAAGATGAACAAGAAAGAGAGAGTTTTAGCTCTTAAATCTGCTTTATCTTATAAAGAAGCTAATAATGAAATTATCGTTTTAGATGATTTAAAATTAGAAAGCAATAAAACAAAAGATATGGTAAATATCTTAAATACAATTAAAGCTACGAAAAATATTTTAATCGTAGTAGATGAACTTACAGACAATTTAATTTTAGCTACTCGTAATTTACCAAAGGTAGATTTACTTGAGGCATCTGAAATTAATGTTCTTGATATCTTAGCTGCCGACTGCTTAGTTATCACTAAAGATGCAATTAAAGCTATAGAGGAGGTGCTTGCATAATGGATAGATATAGAGACATTATAAAAGCTCCAATTATTACTGAAAAGACTTCTGATTTAGCTAAAGATAACGTTTTCGTATTTAGTGTTGATCCAAGAGCTAATAAGATTGAAATCAAAAAAGCTATTGAAAAGATTTTCAATGTTGAGGTTGAAAATGTAAACACTATTAATACTTATGCCAAGAAAAAAAGAGTTGGTCGTTATGTCGGTAGAGCTAACAGAGTTAAAAAAGCAATTGTTAAATTAAAAGAAGGAAGTTCAATCGAACTTAATTAATCTTAAGGGAGGACGAATATGGCAATTAAATCATATAGACCAACAACTAATGGTAGAAGAGGAATGACTACTTTAGTTAATTCAGAACTTACTAAAGTTAAGCCAGAAAAATCTTTATTAGTTACAGTTAAAAAATCAGGTGGTCGTAATAATCAAGGCAAAATCACTGTTAGACATCACGGTGGTGGAGTTAAACAAAAATACAGAATCATCGATTTTAAAAGAAATAAGGATGGTGTGATTGGAACTGTTGCTTCAATCGAATACGATCCAAATAGAAATGCTAACATTGCTTTAATTAATTATACAGATGGAGAAAAGAGATATATTATTGCTCCAAAAGGCTTAAAGCCTGGAATGAAAATTGAAAGTGGAGAAGTTACTGATATTAAAGTGGGTAATAGTTTACCACTTGGAAATATTCCTGAAGGTACACTTGTTCACAATATCGAATTAAAACCTGGTAAGGGTGGCCAAATGGTTAGAAGTGCTGGTTCAAGCGCTCAAATCTTAGGTCATGAAGGTGATTATACTTTACTTCGTTTAACTAGTGGAGAAGTTAGAAAAGTTCTAAGTGTTTGCCGCGCAACTGTCGGTGAAGTTGGAAATGAAGATTTCGGATTAGTTAATTTAGGTAAAGCTGGAAGAAAGAGACATATGGGAGTTAGACCTACAGTACGTGGATCTGTTATGAACCCTAATGATCACCCACACGGTGGTGGTGAAGGACGTGCGCCAGTTGGACGTAAACATCCAGTTACACCTTGGGGTAAACCTGCTCTTGGACTCAAGACTCGTAAAACTAAGAAGGCTTCAACTAAATTAATAGTACGCCGTCGTAAAAAATAGGAAAGGATGATTTATAAATGGCTAGAAGTTTAAAAAAAGGTCCTTTTGCCGATGAACATTTAATGGCAAAGGTTCAAAAATTAAATGAATCTAATAAAAAAGAAGTAATTAAAACATGGTCTCGCCGTTCTACAATTTATCCTGATTTTGTTGGACACACATTTGCTGTTCATAATGGTAAAGAATTTATTCCGGTTTATGTAACAGAAGAAATGGTTGGACATAAATTGGGTGAATTCGCTCCAACTCGTAAGTTCGGCGGTCATGGCGAAAATAAAGATAAAAAATAAACCGGAAAGGATGATATAAATGGAAGCTAAAGCAATTGCTAAAGGTGTTAGAATTTCACCAAGAAAAGTACGTTTAGTTACTCGTTTAATCGTTGGTAAAAGCGTATCTGAAGCTGACGTAATTCTTTCACACCTTAATAAGGATGCAGCTACAGCTGTCCGTAAAGTATTACTTTCAGCAACCGCTAACGCAGAAAACAATTTAGAACTTAATAGAGAGAATCTTTATGTTAAAGAAGCGTATGTTGGTGATGGTATAACTTTAAAAAGAGGAAGAGCTGCGGCTAAAGGAAGTCCAAAACCAATTTTAAAAAGATCATCTCACATTACTGTTGTTGTGAGTGAAAGAGATTAAGCAAAGGAGGTAAACTGATGGGTCAAAAGGTTAGTCCAGTGGGACTTAGAATTGGAATAAATAAGACTTGGGAATCTAACTGGTATGCAGGTAAAAAAGATTTTGCAAGATTTTTAAATAACGACTATAAAATTCGTAAATTTTTAGAGAAAAAATTAAAAGACGCAGCAGTTTCAGATATAGTTATCGAAAGAAATTCTGGCAAGACCGAAATCATTATCAATACAGCTAAGCCTGGTGTTGTAATTGGTCATGGCGGAGATGAAATTGAAAAATTAAGAAAAGAAGTTGCTAAACTTGTAAATGAAGATGTTCATATTTCAATCAAAGAAATCAAAAATCCTAATTTAGTTGCAAGTTTAGTTGCAGAAAATATAGCTCATCAAATCGAGAATCGTGTTTCATTCAAGATTGCTCAAAAGAAAGCTATTAGAAACGTTATGAAGTCAGGTGCTAAAGGTGTTAAGACTTTAGTTTCTGGACGTTTAGATGGTGCAGAAATGGCTCGTAACGAAGGATATACAGAAGGTAAGGTTCCTCGTCATACTTTACGTGCTGATATCGATTATGCCGCTAAAGAAGCTAATACTACTTATGGTAAAATCGGAGTAAAAGTATGGATTTATAAGGGTGAAATCCTTGCTAAAGACGATAAGGGAGGTGCGAGTCATGGCCGTAATTCCAAAAAGAACTAAGTATCGTCGTCCACATCGTATAAGATATGATGGAGAAACTAGAGGTAACAAGACAGTTCATTTTGGTGAATATGGTCTTCAAGCTCTAGAAGGTGCTTGGATTACTGAAAGACAAATCGAAGCTGCCAGAGTTGCAATGACTCGTTATATGAAACGTGGTGGAAAGGTTTGGATAAACATTTTCCCACACTTATCTTTGACTGCCAAAGGTATCGGTATGCGTCAAGGTAAAGGTAAAGGTGCACCAGAGAAATGGGTTGCTGTCGTAAAACGTGGAAAAGTTATGTTCGAAATTGCCGGTGTAAGTGAAGATGTTGCACGTGAAGCTTTAAGACTTGCAATGCATAAACTTCCAATTAAGTGTAAATTTGTTAAGAAAGAAAGTGGTGAGGCAAATGAAGATTAATGAACTTAGAGAGTTAAGCGACGAAGATTTAAAGAAGAAAATCGACGAAACTAAAGCTGAATTATTTAATTTACGTTTAAGCCAAGCTACTGGTAGTCTTGAGAAGCCAGCTAGAATAAATGAACTTAGAAAGGCTGTCGCACGTATGAAAACTATCTTACGTGAACGTGAATTACAAGACTAGGAGGACTAATATGGATAAGAAAAAAAGAGAATTAACTGGAAAAGTTGTAAGTGCTAAAGGCGATAAGACAATTTCTGTTTTAGTTGAAACTTATGTAATGGATAAAAAATATGGCAAGAGAGCTATGTATTCTAAGAAATATGCAGCTCATGACGAACGTAACGAAGCTAAAGTTGGCGACAAAGTTAGAATTGTGGAAACTAGACCACTATCTAAGACTAAACATTATCGTTTAGTAGAAATAGTAGAAAAGGCAGTTATTTTATAACTAGCTGGAAGGAGGATTAATTTATGATTCAACAAGAAAGCCGTTTAAAAGTAGCTGACAATTCTGGGGCTCGCGAACTTTTAGTTATGAGAGTGCTTGGTGGCAGCAAAGTTAAAACTGGTAATATTGGAGATATAATTATAGGAACAGTTAAAAAAGCAACTCCTAATGGACCTATTCCAGCAGGTAAGGTTGTTAAGGCTGTTGTAGTTAGAACAAGACGTGGAGTTAGAAGAGAAGATGGATCTTATATCAAATTTGATGATAATGCATGCATTTTAATTAAAGATGATAAGACTCCATATGGAACCCGCGTATTTGGACCAGTAGCTCGTGAACTTCGTGATAAAGGTTTCATGAAGATTGCTTCACTAGCTAAGGAAGTATTATAAAATCGTTTGGAGGAGAATATGAGACTTAAACAAGGAGATAAAGTAGTTGTCATTGCCGGAAAGGACAAGGGCAAAGAAGGAAAAATTATTAAAACTTTAAGAGCCGATAACAAAGTCATCGTTGAAGGCGTTAATATTGTAAAGAAACATATTAAACCAAACGGTGGAGAGTCAGGAAGAATTCAAGAGATGGAAGCACCTCTTGATGCTTCAAATGTTATGGCTATTGATTCAAAGACTAAAAAAAGAACAAGAATTGGATATAAAATTGAAGATGGCAAAAAAATAAGAGTGTCAAGAAAATCAAATGAAAAGCTTGACTAAGACCTGGAAGGAGGGTATTTATGAACCGCCTAGAAAAAGAGTATAATGAAAAAATAGTGCCTAGCTTAAGAGAAAAATATAACTATAAGAGCGTGATGGCTGTGCCAAAGCTTGATAAAATTGTTATCAATATGGGTGTTGGTGACGCAACTAGTAATAGTAAGCTTATCGATGCAGCTGTAGCTGATTTGAAAGCTATTAGTGGTCAACAACCAGTTATTACAAAAGCAAAGAAAGCCGTAGCTGGATTTAAGGTTCGTGAAGGACAAGCTATCGGATGTAAAGTAACTTTGCGTGGAGATAATATGTATAACTTTTTAGATAAATTAATTAGTATTACATTACCTCGCGTTCGTGACTTTAGAGGTATTAGTCCAAAATCATTTGATGGAAGAGGTAACTACACTCTAGGGCTTACTGAACAGTTAATTTTCTCAGAAGTTGATTATGATAAGGTTGTTAAGGTACGCGGTATGGATATCGTATTTGTAACAACTGCAAACACTAATGAAGAAGCATTAGACTTATTAAAAGGTTTCGGTATGCCGTTTAAAAAATAAATATTAGGAGGAAATTATGGCTAAAAAAAGTATGATTGAAAAAGCTAAACGCAAACCTAAGTTTAAAGTGCGCGAATATACTCGCTGCCAAATATGCGGTAGACCACATGCAGTACTTAAAAAATATGGGATTTGCCGTATTTGTTTTAGAAATTTAGCTTACAAAGGTCAAATACCTGGATTTACAAAATCAAGTTGGTAAGAAGGGAGGATATATTATGGTAGTATCAGATCCAATTGCTGATATGCTTACGAGAATCCGTAATGCAAATCAACTACGTTACAAAGAAGTAGAAGTTCCGGCTTCTAAAATGAAAAAAGAAATTGCCAGAATTTTAAAGGAAGAAGGATATATCGCTAATTATAAAGTTAATAAGACTGATAAGGGTGATATGATTACTTTAACTTTAAAATATGGTGACAAAAGAGAACGCGTTATTACTGGACTTAAGAGAATTTCAAAACCAGGATTACGTGTGTACGCCCAAGCTAACGAGATTCCAAAGGTTTTAAATGGTCTTGGAATTGCAATCGTATCAACATCTAAGGGTGTTATGACAGGAAGAGATGCTAAAGCTAAATCATTAGGTGGCGAAGTTTTAGCATACGTATGGTAGAAAGGATGCGGAAAGTAAATGAGTCGTATAGGAAACAGAATACTTTCAATACCGGCTGGGGTTACAGTAACTACTAATGGTAATATTGTGACGGTTAAAGGTCCAAAAGGTGAACTTTCTACGGAAATTAACAAGAATATTACTGTTAAAATCGATGGAGATAAGTTAGAAGTTACTAGAAAGAACGATAACTTTAAGAATTTCCATGGAACTGCTAACGCCAATATTCACAATATGATTATTGGAGTAACAGAAGGTTTTGAAAAGAAATTAGAAATGGTTGGTGTTGGATACAGATTTAAAGTATCTGGCAACAAGGTAGATATTAGTGCTGGTTATTCTCATCCAATTGTTATGGAAGCGCCAGAAGGTATTACAGTGGAATCTCCAAGTAATACAGAGCTTTATATCAGAGGTGCTGATAAACAATTAGTTGGCGAGTTTGCTGCTAATATTAGAAAAATAAGAAAACCTGAACCTTACAAAGGAAAAGGTATTCGTTATACAGACGAGCACGTTATTCGTAAAGATGGTAAGAAAGCTGCTTAGTTTAAGGTAAAGGAGAAGAGATTATGATAAAAAAGGTAAATCGTAATGAAGTGCGTAAGGCTAGACACGAAAGAGTTCGCTCTAAAGTTTCTGGTACTGCTTCAGTTCCAAGACTAAATGTGTTTAGATCTAATAGTAATATTTTCGCACAAATTATCGACGACGTTAAAGGTGAAACTTTAGTAAGTGCTTCTTCAATTGATAAAGAACTATCATTAGAAAATGGTGGAAATGTAGACGCCGCTGCTCGCGTTGGAGAATTGCTAGCTAAAAGAGCTAAAAAAGCAAATATTACAAATGTAGTATTCGATAGAGGCGGATACTTATATCATGGACGTGTTAAAGCTTTAGCAGAAGCTGCACGCGAAAATGGATTAAATTTCTAGAGGAGGAAGAAACGTGGAAAATAAAAGAAGAGAAGCTCGTCCTAAAATCTTTGACGAAGAAGTTATTAATATTGCCCGCGTTACTAAGGTAACTAAAGGTGGTCGTCAATTACGTTTTGCTGCCACTGCCGTTGTCGGTGACAGAAAAGGTAGAGTCGGAATTGGCTCTGGTAAAGCTGCCGAAGTACCTGCAGCTATTAAGAAGGCAGTTGCGGCTGCAACTAAAAATGTTGTAAGAGTTCCAATTGTCGATGAAAGTACTATTCCTCATGAAGCTTATGGAACTAGAGGCGCTAGTAAGATTTTATTAAAGCCAGCTCCTAAAGGTACTGGAGTTAAAGCAGGTGGTCCTGTCCGTTCAGTATTAGAGCTTGCTGGTGTTAAGGATATTTTATCTAAATCACTTGGTTCAAGTACAAAAATTAATATGGCATATGCAACTTTAAACGCTTTAACATCACAAAGAACTGCAGAACATATTGCAAAATTACGTGGTAAGAAAGTTGAGGAGTTATAGGATGAAATTACATACATTAAAACCAAATGAAGGTTCTATCAAGAATCGTAAAAGAGTTGGCCGTGGTCAAGGTAGCGGTACTGGAAAAACTTCAGGACGCGGTGAAAAAGGTCAAAACGCTCGTAGTGGTGGAGGCGTTAGAGTAGGTTTTGAAGGTGGACAAACTCCACTTTTCAGAAGACTTCCTAAAAGAGGTTTCTCTAATGCTTTATTCAAGAAAGAATATGCTATTATTAATTTAGATGAACTTAATAAATTCGAAGATGGTGCTGAAGTTAGTTTAGAAGTTTTAAGAGAAATGGGAATAGTAAAGAAGTCTAAAGATGGGCTTAAAGTTTTAGGAAATGGTACTTTAGAGAAAAAATTAACTGTTAAAGCAAATAAATTTTCTGCTTCTGCTAAGGAACAAATAGAAAAATTAGGTGGAAAAGCAGAGGTGATCTAATTTGTTTGCAAGTATAAAGCAAATTTTTGATCCTGTTAATAAGGATTTACGAAAGAAAATATATTTCACATTATTTTGTTTGTTTGTGTTTAAACTAGGAACAGCGATTGTTGTACCTGGGGTAGATGCAAATTTGAACGTTGGTTTCCTCGAACTACTTAATATTATGGGCGGGGGAGCTATGCAAAACTTTTCAATTTTTGCACTTGGCGTAATGCCTTATATTACAGCGCAAATTATTATGCAATTATTACAGATGGATATCGTTCCTTATTTTTCAGAACTTGCTAAGCAAGGGCAAACAGGAAGGAATCAACTTAATAAAATAACTCGTATTTTGGGTATTGCAATGGCCTTTATTCAAGGTTATATGTTCTCATTCGCCTTTATTCAAGACGGATCAGTAACTGACTATTTGAGTGCTTCTTTGGTTATGACAGCTGGTACAGCTTTCCTTCTTTGGATTGGTGACCAGATAACTAAGAAGGGTCTTGGAAATGGTATTTCAATGATTATCATGGCCGGTATTTTAGCAAGTATTCCAAATATGTTTGGACAAGCTTTTGATGGCCTTGTTAATGGTAGTGATCAGCTTGCAATAGGAATTATCTCATTTGCGGTGTTTGTAATTATGTATTTTGTAATTGCTTTTGCAATTTTATATGTACAACTTGCCGAGAGAAGAATTCCGGTTCAATATGCGAATAAAACTAACAACGTATATGGAAGTAAAAAGAGTTATTTACCATTTAAGATTAATCCAGCTGGAGTAGCGCCTGTTATCTTCGCATCTGCATTGATTTCAGTGCCTGCTTTAATTGCTCAGTTTACGAAAAATGAAGATATGATGCTTTTTGTAAATAAATGGCTTAGTTTATCATCTGTAACAGGAATGCTTTTATTCTTAGTATTTATCATAGGATTTACATATTTCTATATGTATGTCGTTATTAAACCAAAAGAGATGAGTGAAGATTTACAAAAATCTGGTGGTTATATTCCTGGAATTAGACCGGGAGAAGAAACTATCAGTTATGTTCGTAAGGTTTTAAATAGAATTACTGTTGTTGGTTCACTATTTTTAGCGATAATTTCCGCTTTACCTTATATTTTCCAAATGTTCTTTACTAATTTACCGACGACTGTTTCACTCGGTGGTACCGGGCTTATAATCGTTGTTGGTGTTATTTTAGAGAGTTATAAACAACTCGAAAGTAACTTGATTAGTCACAGTTACCGCTTAAGGGGAAGAAAATAGATGAATATCGTTTTCATCGCTCCCCCAGCAGCTGGTAAAGGGGCTCAATCAGGAATGATCAGTAAGGAATTTGGTATTCCACACGTTTCGATTGGTGATTTACTTAGAAACGTAAACGATGAAAAGATAAGAAAACAACTTTCTTTAGGAGAGTTTGTCGATAATAGTGTGATTGAAAAGTTACTTACGGAAAGACTTTTAAAAGATGATTGTAAAAACGGTTATGTTTTAGATGGGTTTCCAAGAAATAGTTCACAGATAGAAATATATGAGAAAATAAAAAGTATTTCTAATGACAAAGATAATGTAGTTATCGTTTTGGATATTCCAAAAGAGGTCGGTGAAATGCGAATATGCGGAAGACTTGTTTGTCCGAAGTGTGGTAGTGTTTATAACGAACTAGTTTTGGAAAGTAGACCGAAGATTGCTAATATTTGTGATAAATGTGGTAAAACTTTGGCTAAAAGAAAGGACGATAACAAGGAAACTTATGATAAGAGATATGATACTTATTTGAAGGAAACCGCACCGCTTATCAATTATTTCGAGGATAAGGGTATGGTTTATCATATCGACAGTTCAAAAAGTGTTTTAGATACTTTTAAGGACATTTCAAAAGTTATAGGAGGCTTTTATGATAGGAATTAAAAGTCCAAGGGAAATCGAGTTAATGCGCAAAGCGGGAGAGATTACTGGTGAGACTTTGAAGTATTTGGCTACAAAGGTTAAACCAGGAATCACTACTAAAGAGCTCGATAAATTAGCTGAAGATTTTGTGCTTAAAAAAGGTGCGACCCCAGAATGTAAAGGTTTTGAAGGTTTTCCAGCTTCAATATGTATATCAGTTAATGACGAGGTTGTTCATGGTATTCCTGGACCTAGGAAATTAAAGGAAGGCGATATCGTCAAGCTTGATCTTGTGGCAAATTATAAGGGATATCAAGGTGACTCAGCGATTACTGTGCCAGTTGGGAAAATCGATGATAAAAAGAAGTATTTGATTGAACATACTGAAAAGGCTTTATATAAAGGTTTGGAAGCAATTCATGATGGTTGTCATGTTGGCGATATTGGGTATGCGATTCAAAAGTATGCAGAGGAACACAATTTAGGAGTTGTTCGCGAACTTGTGGGTCATGGTATTGGAACACAGATGCATGAGGATCCTGATGTGCCAAATTACGGGGCTCGTCATACAGGACCGGTTTTAAAGGAAGGTATGGTTATAGCGGTTGAACCAATGCTTAATCTAGGAACTCGCAGAGTTTATTTACTAGATGATGGCTGGACAATTATTACCGCAGATGGCAAGCCTTCAGCTCATTTTGAACATACAGTATTAGTTACGAAAGATGGGTATGAGATTTTAACTAGGAGGTGATATAATGGCAAAAGAAGATGTCATTGAAACAGAGGGTCAAGTTATCGAAATTCTCCCTGGTAGAGAATTTAAGGTTAGACTCGAGAACGATCACGTTATAAAAGCTCGCATTTCTGGTAAAATGCACATTCATCACATACGTATTTTACTAGGTGACAAAGTGAAAGTGGAATTATCACCTTATGATTTAACATGCGGGCGTATAACCTATAGAGTAACAAGGTAGGAGGAAGAAAAATGAAAGTAAGACCATCAGTCAAAAAAATTTGTGATAAATGTAAGATTATCAGACGTAATGGAAAAGTGTTAGTGATTTGCGAAAATCCTAAACACAAACAAAGACAAGGTTAATATAGGAGGTGTTTTATGGCACGTATTAAAGGTGTAAATATACCTGATAATAAGAGAATTGAAATTGCTCTTACATATGTTTATGGTATTGGTAGAAGTTTATCAAATAAAATTTTAGCTGATGCTAATGTTGATATTAATAAAAAAGCTGGCGATTTAACTAGTGAAGAGTTAGTTCGCATTCGTGATGAAGTAAACAAGTATGCAACTGAAGGTGATTTACGTCGTGAAGTTAATAGTAATATTAAAATGAAGATGGAAATCAATTGTTATCAGGGACTTCGTCATAAGAGAGGCTTACCAGTAAGAGGACAAAGTACACGTAGAAATGCACGTACTCGTAAAGGTAAACCAAAGACAATAGCTAATAAGAAGAAATAATTAAAGGAGGATTTTTATGGCTTATAAAGCAAGAAAACGTAAGGTTAAAAAGAATGTTCCAGAAGGTAAAGCTTTTATTCATTCAACTTTTAACAATACTATCGTAACTTTAACTGATAAAGATGGTAATGCGATTAGTTGGGCTTCAGCTGGAACTTTAGGATTTAAAGGTAGTAAAAAGTCAACTCCATTCGCTGCTGGTATGGCGGCCGAAGCAGCTGGTAAAGCTGCAGCTGAGATGGGAATGAAGAAGGTTGAGGTTTACGCTAAAGGATTAGGTTCTGGTCGTGAAACTGCTATTCGTTCATTACAAACAGCTGGCCTAGAAATTACTTCAATTTCTGATATAACACCTATGCCACATAATGGATGTCGTCCACCAAAACGACCTCGTGGATAAAAGGAAAGGAGCCCTTTATGAATTTTGAAAAACCTGATTATAAAATAACTGAATATGTCGAAGATAGCCATTTTGGTAAGTTCGAACTTGAACCTTTGGAAAGAGGTTTTGGTATTACTATCGGTAATGCCCTTAGAAGAGTAATGCTTTCTTCTATGCCTGGTTCTGCTATTGTGGCAGTTAGAATTGATGGAGTTATGCATGAATTCCAAACAATCGAAGGGGTTATTGAAGATGCAACAGCAATTATTCTTAATTTAAAAGGCGTTGTTTTAAAGAACAATACAGATGAAGTAAAGACTGCTCATTTGTCAGTTAGCGAAGAACGTGAGGTTACTGCTGCTGATATAGTATGTGATGAAGGTGTAGAGGTAATTAACAAGGATCAAGTTATTGCTACTTTAGCTAAAGGTGGTAAACTTAACATGGATTTTGTAATTGCCAATGGTAGAGGAGCTTCACTATCATCTGATAACAAGAAATATATCAAGGATTTACCTTTAGGATATATTCCAATTGATGCTCTTTATTCACCAATCGAGAGAATTAGTTATTATGTCGACAATGCTCGTGTTGGTCAAGATGCTTCTTATGATAAATTAATTATGGAAGTACAAACTAATGGTTCGATTAGACCTGAGGAAGCTATGGCTTTAGGTGCGAAAATTTTAATTGAACACCTTAATATTATTACTAATTTAAGCGAAATTGCGGATGTTACTGGCATTATGAATGCTAAACAAGAGGACAGTAAGCTTAAGAAGTTAGAGACTTCTATCGACGATTTAGACTTCTCTGTTAGAGCTTATAACTGCTTAAAGAGAGCTAATATCAATACTTTAGGAGATTTAACTGAAAAGACTGAAACTGAAATGATGAAGATCCGTAATTTAGGTAAGAAGTCTTTAAAAGAAGTTATGGATAAGATTAAAGATATGGGACTTAAATTCCGTGATGAGGATTAAATAGTTAGGAGGATTTTATGGCTTATAGAAAATTAGGACGTGACAATAAACACCGTAGAAGTATGCTTGCCAATCTAACTAAAGATGTCATCAATAACGAAAGAGTTATTACTACTGAAACTAGAGCTAAAGAAGTTCGTAAGTTTGTCGATAAGATGATTACTTACGGAAAAGATGGTTCACTTGTAGCTAGAAGAAAAGCTTTGGCTTTCCTTCATAACGATAAGGCTACTGTTTCTAAGGTTTTTGATGATTTAGCTAAAAGATATGAAAATAGAAATGGCGGATATACAAGAATCTTAAAATTAGAGGAACGTCGTGGCGACGATGCGCTTAGAGTCGTTTTAGAATTAGTAAAGGAAGATACTAAAGAAGAAAAATAGTATCTTTTTTTGTTTTATTTTTTTAAATTTATGATAATATGTTTGTAAGGAGGAACTTTTATGTGTGAAAGTACTGAATCATATGATATTTTATTAGATAAGCTTAAAAAGATGGGATCGATTAAGGAGATAATAAATAATCCTATTCTTATTGATATGGTTTTGAGTTATAATGGCGATAGACATTTTACTGAACTCTTTTTTAGAAAAATAAGAAATGAAATAGAAATGGGTAATTTAAGCGATAAAGATTTACTTTTTTTGCGCAGTGGTTATTTGATTAGAAGGCTTGTTAATTTGGATGAGTGTGTTTTAGAAGTTAAAGGTAGAAAATTATATAAGAATGAACTTACTGATAAGATAAGTTATCTACCAGAAATAGGAGATAATCAGGTTTTAATAAACTCTCTTACTTCTAAAGAAATGATTTCTATTTTATTTGATGATAGAGTTGATGATAAGGCTGTAGCTATTTTAAATACTGTTAGTTCTTTTTATAATGATTTGCCGAATGATGTTAAGCTTTCTATTGTATCAGTAGCTTTATTAAAAGGAAAAAATGATATAGCGGAGATGTTAATGGATAGAGATGAGACGAAAAAAAGGTAGGTTTGTATCAATTTGACACTTTTAATGTTTTATGGTAGTATACGTCTTTGTCAAGGGGTGATTTTATGTCTTTAGAGGAAATAAAGGCTTATAATTCATTGATTACAAAAACAGATGATATTAAAGAGGTTTTTTCTATTATAGATAAAATTGATAGTGTTTTTGATTTAAATCTTATTGCCGAGTCTTTATTAAACGATATTTCTATTTTAAAAATGATTGATGATTCTTCTAAAGAAATTTCATTATTAAGCTTTAAGGTTAGATGTATTTGGCAAAGAATAGATGAACTTAAAGAAAAAATAAATGATAAAGGGACGGTAAACTTACTATTTGCTACTTCTAATGCGGGTAATGTTTATGCCCTAGATGACATTAAATCAATTGATTTAAGTTATTATTCAGAAATAGAAGAATGTTTGAACAATATAAGAAATGGTGCGGAATTAAAGACCTTTTCAAGTACAGATAAACGTAAAAAAAATATTTTGTTTTATAAAAAAGGCAATGGGAAACAAGTTAGAGTTTATGCAATTAAGGTGTCTGGTAATTATATTTGTGTGTTTGGGGTGGCAGTAAAGAAAGATAATTGGAGTAAGAAAATGTCAACGATGCTTGACTCTCGAATGGCAATTGTTACTGATGAAGTTCATGAATTTAAAAAGATGATTGAGACAGGTAACGAGCGCTTTATAAAAGAAAGTGAAAGAAATTATAGTGATATTCAAAATGTTTTATCTATTAATGATAAAAATTCTTATTTTGAGGTGTGTAAGAATTATTTGATTTCATATAGTAATAATTATATGACTAGAATGATTTCTGATGATAAATTATATGATTTACTAGATGAACTCGATTTACGTGAACTTTGTGAGATAAGTAAATTAGTTTTAACTTTTGAAATACCTGATTTTAAAAAAAATATAATCCAAGATAAAATTAAAGATTCTTATCTTAGTGGTTATGGAGTTTCTATAGAGGAAAAAGTGAAAATAAAGAGGGGATAATTATGGATTTTGTAAATAGTTTTTATTTAGTTATTAACAATTTAAAAATGTATTATTATATTATCATTACTAAAAGAATGATAGGTTAATTTTAGTTGAAGTAAATAAGTTTGTTTACTTTTTTTAGTCTTTGATATATAATGTTTTAAAAAGCGAGTTGATATGATGAAAGCAATTGTTACGGGTGCGAGTAGTGGTCTTGGAGCCGATATGGCAAGGGTTTTAATAGATGAGGGTTATGAGGTTGTCCTAGTGGCAAGAAGAAAAACAAAGCTTGAGAAGCTCCAAAAAGAGCTTGGTGATAAAGCGAGTTTTATTGTAATGGATATTTCTAGTACTTATAATTGTATGGAACTTTATAACAGTTTGAAAAAAGAAGATGTCGGTATTTTGATTAATTGTGCGGGTTTTGGTTTATATGGTGATTTTGTGGATTCAAATATTGATAAAGAGCTCGATATGATTGATTTAAATGTTAAAAGCGTTCAAACTTTAACAAAATTGTTTTTGAAAGACTTTGTAAAAAAGGATCGAGGGTATATTTTAAATGTTGCTTCGATGGCGGGATTTATGCCGGGACCTGGGATGGCAACTTATTATGCGAGTAAGGCTTATGTACTGAGTTTTACTGAGGCTATATATAAAGAACTTAAAAAAAGTGATAGTAATGTTTCAGTAAGTTGTCTATGTCCAGGACCTGTGGATACTAATTTTAACAAGGTGGCTAAAGTAGAATTTGGAGTTAAAGGGTTAAATAGTATGGATGTGGCTAGATATGCGATAAATAAGATGTTCAACGAAAAATTAATTATTATTCCGTCATTTTGGATGAAGATAATTCATATTTTGGTTAAAGTTTTGCCAGTTAAATTAGTTATGAGATTTGTTTATAATTTTCAAAAGAGTAAATCTTGAGTGATTTATTTTTTTTAAACAAATATGATATAATTAGGGAAGTGATGTATTATGAAAAAAATATTAGATTATGAAGAGATGCAGGAGCTTTTATACTCCTTTGATAAAGATATAATTGTCAAGCACGAACCGATTGGTTTTACCAATTTTGGAATGCCGATTGACCATTATAGTTATGGTCATGGAGATTATCATTTAATTATTACAGGTGGGACACATTCGTCTGAACTAATTACAAATATTTTTGTGATAAGGTTTATGGAAAAGCTTTCTAATAAGGAAATTGATATCGATCCAGATATTTATACTTTGGATTTTATTCCGTTTGTAAATCCTGAGGGAACAGTAATAGTTACATCAGCTATTAGAAGTTTGATTAAGCGAAATATTTCTTCTGATGCCGAGCAAACTTACTGTCTTACTTTTTATAGAAATAGTAGGATTGAGGGTATTTATTACGATAAAGACGAGAATCATGATATAAAGCTTGAGCAGTGGATGTTTAGGTATGCGACTCCAGAGTGTATTGATGATAAATATTTAGAACTTAAAAATTATTTAAGAGGACTATTTAAAGAAAATGATTTGCCTAGAGGATGTATGATTAATTGGTCTAGTAATGGTAGGGGTGTTGATTTAAATAGTAATTTAAAAGAGAGTTCTTTTATAGAGAGAG
>DVFV01000104.1 GCA_018713045.1 Candidatus Coprosoma intestinipullorum
ATGAAATTTAAGATTCATTCAAAGTTTAAACCTAGTGGTGATCAGCCACAGGCAATAGATAAATTAGTAGAAGGAATTGAAAAGGGTAAGAAAAATCAAGTATTACTTGGGGCGACGGGTACTGGTAAAACTTTTACAATTGCGAATGTAATCGAAAGAGTTCAGAAGCCTACTTTAGTTTTAGCTCATAATAAAACTTTAGCTGGACAGTTATATGCGGAATTAAAGGAATTATTTCCGGAAAACGCCGTCGAGTACTTTGTCAGTTACTATGTTTAACATTAAAAACCGTTGATTTTTAAGACTTTTTGATGTTTGATAATCCCTAAAAAAGTATTAAAAAACATTAAAAAAACTTAATAATACTAGATGGACACAAAAAGTTTGTGACTTTTATGTGTGGCGAAAGTATGATTAAAAATTTAATTTTGGTAACGATGGTATTTACCTTTTTAACATATTTTGCTTGTGTACATAGCCATTTTATTTTTTAAGATGGCTTTTTTTTATGGAAAGGAGGGATAAAAATGAACGGTAAAATTATTGCTGTTGTTAATCAGAAAGGTGGTGTTGGTAAAACAACAACAGTATTTAATTTAGGTGTAGCTTTGGTTAATGCTGGAAAAAAGGTTTTGTTAGTTGATACAGATCCTCAAGGAGACTTAACAACTTATATGGGATGGTATAACTCGGATGAGTTACCTTTAACTTTAGCTGATTTAATGGAACAATCTATGAATGATAAGCCTATATATTTTGATAAAGCTATATTACATCATAAGGAAAGACTAGATTTGATTCCTGCAAATTTGGATTTATCAGCTATGGAAATGTCTTTAGTTAATGCCATGAGTAGGGAGTATACATTAAAGAGATGTATATATGATTTAAAGAAAAGATACGATTATATTTTGATTGATTGTTCGCCATCGTTGGGAATGATTACCGTTAATGCATTAGCTACTTCAGATGAAGTTATAATTCCTGTTCAAAGTCAATATTTGGCACTTCGTGGAATGACACAATTAATTCAGACTATCAATAAAGTTAGAAGACAAATAAATCCTAATTTATCAATTGCTGGTGTTTTATTGATATTGTTTGATCGTAGAACTAATTTATCTAAAAACGTAGATGAATTATTGCATAGTGAATACGGTTCACAATTAAATATTTTTAAATCAAAAATACCAATTGCTATAAAAACCGCAGAATCTTCTATTTATGGTAAAAGTATTTTATCTTATGATAGAAAAAATCCGGTATCTGAAGCATATTGTTCTCTTTCTTTGGAGGTGATAGGCAATGAAAAAGAACGATTTGGTGGAAAGATTGAACAAGTTAGATGATTTATTTTCAACGGAAGAAGAACGCATATATAATAATGCTCAAAAGATAGTAGATGTAAATTTATCTGAAATTGATTCATTTGAAAATCATCCATTTAAAGTCAATGATAATGATGAATTATTTGAGATGGCTGATAGTATAAGAGAAAGTGGTGTTTTAGTACCTGCTATAATACGTCCAAAAAACGGTAGATATGAAATGATTTCTGGTCATCGAAGAAAAAGAGCAAGTGAAATTGCTGGAAAGACAACTATGCCGTGTATTATTCGGGAGTTAACCGATGATGAAGCAACTATTATTATGGTCGATAGTAATATGCAAAGGGAAAAGATACTCCCTAGCGAGAGAGCATTTGCTTATAAAATGAAACTGGAGGCAATAAAGCATCAAGGTAAAAAAGATATCTTAACTTTGCGACCAGTGGTCGATAAGTTTAGTAGTGCTGAACTTGTAGGTAAAGAATTTGGTGAAAGTGGTAGACAAGTTCAAAGATATATTCGTTTAACAGAGCTTATACCTAGCATTTTAAAATTTGTTGATAATAATGTTTTAGGTAATACTCCGAGTATAGCTTTACGACCTGCGGTTGAAATTTCAAATTGATAAATAATTTTTAATTATATGCACAACATAATTAATATTTAATCATCTGTTATGTTTAGTTTTGAATTAAAATATGCTATAATCAATGCAGATAATGGAAGTGCATTTTATGAAAAGTAAAGTTTCTAAATTTGGAATATCTTTAGTTGTAATATTTAATTTATTAATTGCCTTGTTGGTAAGTATCCTTTTTATTATATTAATAAACGATTATTTTCCCAAGACTATTAAAGCAAACGATTTCACAAATTACATAGAAAATAGGGGATGTAGTTTAAAAAAATTACAAGACAATTATAAAGGAGTAGACACATTTTTAACCACAAACAAAACCTGTCCATATTTAGTTGGTTATATCACCTTTAACGATAAAGACGTACGTAATAATTCATTTAAAAACTTTCAGTCTGATGTATTTAATAATAAAAACATCAGAATTACAAAAAGCTTCAAACTTGATTTATTTAAACAATATTATGAATACTCTACAAGCGGTGATTATTATAAAGCTGTAACCCTTAATGATAATACACTATTGTATGCAGCCGCTCCTAAAAAATACAAAACCGAAATAATAAACATTTTTAAACATTTCAAATATACTCAAGATTTCGATTTAACAGTCACGCTGTTGATTACCTCTTTATCATTCATAATAACTATATTTTATGTTATTTGTCTTTGGGGAACCCTAAAGAAAACCAGAAATAATCCTGTATGTTCACTTATTCCAATTTATAATATTGGCTGCCTAACTAAGGATGTCTTTGGTTCTACTTGGTACGTAATATTTGCCTTTATTGTTCCATATGTTAATATTCTATTTACTTTAATCTTAATGTATAACCTAGGAAGAAGATTTAACAAAACTAAAATTTATTCTGTTTTACTGGCCATCATTCCTAGCATATTCTGGCCATTACTTGCCTATGGTGACTCTGTTTATCATAAGCCTATTAAAAACAAAGAAAGTAAAGAACGTAAAGAAAATAAAGAAAATAAAGAAAATAAAGAAAATAAAGAATCATTTAAACTAGAGTCAATAAAAGAAACCAATCCAATTAAAATCAAAAAAGAAAAGAAACTAATTACAATAATTAAATGGATCTTGACGATTATATTACTTTTATTAAGTGCCATTCTATTACTAACTTACTTTGACGAACAAAAGATACTTTACTTGCTTAATACGATTATGTTTTTAATATATGGCATGTTATCTTGCCCTGCAATTACAAAATACACAAGAAAAAACGAAAAATATACTCACTTAAAGCCATGGATTATAACAACATTAATTATTGCACATATCATTATATTCTGCATATTCCCAGCATAAAAAGGTGTTACACAATTGATTTAAAAATTTGTAACACCTTTTCCTATTTCAAAAATCAAAAAATATATAATATTGTATCATGTTAAACACTTAACCCAAAAATAAAATTAAAGCTACTGATTTTTTTGATTATTGGCTTGAAAGCATTATTATGAGACCTAAAATAACTTATAATAGTTATATATCTTATAAGAATATTGTTTATAATTATTTAGATGTATTTTTTAAAAATGTTAATTTATGTCAAATAAATACCGGTAACATAAAATCCATTTATGATAAAGTGACTGAAAAGCATAAGTCTGTGGCGAGATTGCTTAGAGTAGTATTAAAAGGTGCTTTACAATTTGCAAGAAAAAATGATTTAATTAGTTCTGATCCATCAAAAAATATTTATTTATCTAAAACTGTTAATTATGGAAAATATGGATTTTTGAAAATTGACACAACTAAGGTTTTAAATGATGAGCAAGTGTTTACTTTGGTTGAAAAGAGCAAAGTAACGCCCATATATTTGCAGATTTTATTTGCAGTTATAATGGGGCTTAGAAAGCAAGAAATAAATGGTTTAAAATATTCTGATGTGGATTTTGTAAATAAAAAATTACATGTTTGTAGATAATTAGGAGTAGTTTCAAATTCTAATAAAAAAGAATTTAAATCGGAAACTTATACAAAATAGGAAATATCTTTAAAGACTAAAAATAGTGATAGAATTTTAAATATACCAGATATAGTGTTTAATGCAATAGTGGAAGAACGTAAAAAGTATGAAAGAAATAGAAGTAGAAGAATTAATGATAAAAATAATCCCTTTTTGGATTTGAATTATATATGTTGTTCAACTTATGGTCATCCAAG
>DVFV01000105.1 GCA_018713045.1 Candidatus Coprosoma intestinipullorum
TTGGTATATTACTTGTTTTTAATGAGTAAATATATTATAATGTTGCTATGAAAGGAATGGATAAAATGGATGAAATTTTAGAGAATACAGAATTAAAAATGCAGGATGCAATTGAAAGTATGGAAAAGAGATTTACAAATGTTAGAGCGGGTAGAGCTAATCCAGCTATTTTAGATGGAGTTATGGTTAATTATTATGGCAGTATGACACCGCTTAAGTCACTTGCGACAATTTCAATTCCAGAGGCTAGACAGCTTATGATTAAGCCTTTTGATAGATCTTCTATTAGTGCGATTGAAAAGGGAATTTATGAGGCTAATATTGGTCTTACACCTAACAATAATGGGGAGTCAATTATTTTAAATATTCCGGCTTTGACTGAGGATACTAGAAAAGAGTATGTTAAGCAAGTTAAGCAAATGGCTGAGGAATGTAAAATTAATTTGAGAAATATCAGACAAGATGCGAATAACGAGATTAAGAAAAAAGAAGATTTAACTGAAGATGATAAAGATAATTATATGAGTGATGTTCAAGATTTGATAGAAAAGTATAATAAAATAACTGATGAAAAATTAAAAGAAAAAGAAACAGATTTACTTACGGTGTAATATGTTTTTTGGAAAAAAAGAAAATAAAGAACTCGATATAAGGAAGATAAATGAGGTATCTTCTTTAGCGGCAAAAGTTCTTCGAATTTTTTATTTAATTTTAATTGCGGGTGGAGCTTATATTGTAATTAAATTATTTCAAGAGACAAGGATTTTAGATTTTGTTTTTACAATTGTTAAAGTAGCTCTTCCGTTATTTATTGGTTTAATAATTGCTTGGCTTCTTGAACCGTTTATTAAATGGCTCGAGAGTAAAAAAATTAAAAGAACTTTTGGGGCAATTATTGCTTATTTAATTCTTTTCTTAGTTATTTTACTTATTTTGTGGGCTTTGATTCCACTACTTGCTGATCAGATTAGAGAGTTTTTAAGAATCGCACCAAGTGTATTCGATTCGATTAGGTCTTGGACGGTTGACGCTTTAGATAAGCTTGATTCTATTAGTGGTCTTGATGTTAATGCTTTAAAAGATAAGATATTTAACAATTTTGAAAATATTGCGGAACATATAACGGGAACGCTTCCAGAGACGATTATTTCAGTTGTTTCGAGTATTTTCTCTGGTCTTGGAACTTTTGTTTTAGGTTTAATTATTGGATTTTTCTTGCTTATTAGTTTTGATAATACAAACAATTTGTTTAATTTTATTCCTAAAAATATTAGGGGAACAACGGTTGAACTTTTAGATAAGATTAATGGTTCTCTCAGAAAATATGTTAAAGGAGCTTGTATAGATTGCGGAGTTATATTTATTTTGAGTTCAATAGGTTTATGGTTAGTTGGCCTTAAGGCTCCAGCTTTATTCGGATTTTTCTGTGGTCTTACAAATATTATTCCTTATGCTGGTCCTTATATTGGTGGGGCACCAGCGGCAATTGTCGGTTTTGTCCAAAGTCCAACAGTTGGTATTTTAGTTATTTTAGTTATCGCGGTTATTCAATTTTTAGAGGGTAATTTCTTACAACCTTATATCATGTCAAAGACAACAAAACTTCATCCAGTTACAATTTTACTTGGACTTCTTGTGTTTGGTTATTTCTTCGGAATTATAGGAATGCTTATTTCAACTCCAGTTATTTCAGTTTGTAAAACAATATTTATGTTTTATGATAATAAATATGGAATTATGGATTACACAAGAAAAGAGGAGCTTAAAGAGTGAGTAAAATAATACTTATTTCCGGAAAAGCTAGAGCTGGTAAGGATACTACGGCTTTGCTTTTAGGGAAAATTTACGAAGAAGAAGGTAAAAAAATAGTTAATTTAGCTTATGGCAATTATATTAAAGAATATGCGAAGAAGATAAGTAACTGGGATGGAAGAGATGAGACTAAACCGCGAAGTTTACTTCAAAGATTAGGAACCGATATTATTAGAAATAAAATCGATCCTAACTTTTTTGTCAAAAGGTTATGCGATGATATTGAGGTTTATAGTTATTTTTTCGATGTGATAACGGTTTCTGATGCGAGGTTTCCAAATGAACTCGATACGCCTTGTGAGATGTTTGAAGATGTGATAAAGATAAAGATTGTTCGGGATAATTTTCAAAGTAATTTGACAGATACGGAAAAAAAGCATATAACAGAAACAGCTCTTGATAATTATGATGATTTTGATTATATTATTCATAACGATGGGACTATCTCAGATTTAAGAGAAAAGATTTTAAAATTAGTAAAGGAGTTAAACGTATGAATTTAAAGGAAGAGTATATTAAATTTTTTGAAGAAAATGGTCATAAACAAATTCCGAGTGCGCCGATAGTTCCAAAGGACGATCCGACGGTACTTTTTAATACAGCAGGAATGCAGCCTTTAGTACCTTATTTACTTGGAAAACCACATCCTTATGGTAAGAGACTTTGCGATTATCAGAAGTGTGTGAGACTTACCGATTTAGAGGAGATTGGGGACAAGACTCACCACACTTTCTTTGAGATGCTTGGAAACTGGAGTTTAGGTGATTATTTTAAGAAGGAATCTATTAAATATAGTTTTGATTTTTTAACTAAGGTTTTACATATTCCAGTAGAGAGGCTAGCTATTACAGTTTTTGAGGGTGATGATAAAATTCCAAGGGATGAAGTTTCAGCTGCTAGATGGAGAGATATGGGAATAAGTGATAAGAGAATTGCTTATTTAGGTCGTGATGATAATTTTTGGATTGCCGGGGAAACAGGTCCTTGTGGTGGCGATACCGAGATTTTCTACTTTAGAAGTGAAGACGATATTCCAGAGAAATTTGATCCAGATGATGATAGATGGGTTGAGATTTGGAATAACGTGTTTATGGAATTTTATCAAGATGAAGATGGTAATATTACGGAACTTAAGCAGAAGAATGTCGATACTGGTATGGGACTTGAGAGAGTTGTTGCCGTTTTAGAGGGTGTCGATGATAATTATAAGTCTTCTGTTTGGAGGGATGTTATTAGTTTACTTGAGGATATTACGTCACTTCCTTATGATGGTAACGAGAAGGCCATGAGAGTTGTTGCCGATCATATTAGAACAGCAACGTTTATTGCGGCTGATCCAGCTGGTATTAAGCCGAGTAATAATGGTCAGGGTTATATTTTAAGAAGACTTATTAGAAGAGCTATTAGATATGCGAGAAGTTTAAATATCGATATCAATAGTAACTGGGACGAGAGAATCGCACTTTTAATTATTTCAAAATATGAGAAGTATTATGTTGAGCTTTCTGAAAATAAAGATGTCGTATTAGAGGTTCTTAAGAACGAGAAGATGAAGTTTGCGAGAACTTTAGAAAAGGGATTAAGAGAGTTCGATAGACTTGTTAGAAACGACAAGAAGGAAGTAAATAAGGATATTGCTTTCAAGTTATACGATACTTATGGTTTTCCAATTGAACAAACTATCGAGGAGGCTCGTGAGCGTGGTATGAGTGTCGACGAGGAAGGATTTAAGGAGAAGTTTCGTGAACATCAAGAGAAGTCTAAGAGTGCTTCTCGTGGTAAGTTTAAGGGTGGCCTTGCTGGAACGAGTGAGATGGAAGTTAAGTATCATACAGCAACCCATTTACTTAATGCTGCTTTAAAGATAGTTTTACACAGTAATGATTCGCATCAAATGGGAAGTAATATTACACCAGAGCGAATGAGATTTGATTTTACTTGTGATCATAAACTTAGTAAGGAAGAAATTCAAGAAGCTGAGG
The DNA here is from genome assembly GCA_018713045.1 of Candidatus Coprosoma intestinipullorum. Classification (GTDB taxonomy): domain Bacteria; phylum Bacillota_I; class Bacilli_A; order RF39; family UBA660; genus Coprosoma; species Coprosoma intestinipullorum. The sequence continues at coordinate 3,795 of DVFV01000105.1, forward strand.
ATATCGTCAACAAGTGGATTCAGGCCGATTATCCAGTTTACAGAAAAGAGATGACCAAAGCTGAGGCTTTAGCGTCAGGTGCAGAGTGCAGGTTTATCGAGAGATATCCTGAGAATGTTACTGTTTATGAAATCGGTGATGTTTCAAAGGAATTATGTGGAGGCCCACATGTTAAACATACGAATGTTTTAGGTCATTTTAAGATAGTCAAAGAAGAGGCTTGCAGTGCGGGCGTTAGAAGAATAAAGGCAATTTTAGAAGACTAAAGTATAGATTGACAAAATGTAATTTTTTTGAGAAAATTGTCTTAATAAGGAGGGGATAGCCGTGTTTCAAGATCGAATATTATTAACACCAAAAGATATTCTGGAAAAAGAGTTTAAAATCGATACTAGAGGTTACAGACCCCAAGAGGTAGATAAGTTTCTAGATGATGTTATCAGTGATTATGAAGAGATGTTTTCAATTATCAAGGAGCTTGAGAAAGAAAAAAAGGATTTAATTGATGATAATATTAGATTAAAACAAGAGGTTCGTAATGCGAGAACGAAGCTCGATGTTTTAAGAGAAGCAAGTAATAGTGAGGTTAGTAACGCGGATTTGCTTAGAAGAATTTCTAATCTTGAGAAAATTATTTACGGCGATAGAGATAACGATAGATAATATTTTGGCAAACGCTGCATTCTTAGTAATGTAGAGGAAAGTCCATACTTGCACGATCCTGAGATGGTCGTAGTGTTTGTGCATAGGGAAAAAATAACCTATGGTAGTTTTAACTAACGGCGAAGTGTAAGCCTAAGTCTTAGATATGGCAATGCTTTGTAAAGTGCCGCAGTGACGATGCTTTTAGAAATAAAAGAGTGAAACGTGGTAAACCCCGCAAGCAAGAAACCCAAATTTTGGTAGGGGAACCCAGTAAAGGAGAATAGTGGAATCTTTTATGGGACTAGGTAACTAGTAGATAAATGTTTGCCTTCTAGAAATAGAAACAGAATATGGCTTATAAAATATTATTTTTTGTTTACAAGGAATGATTATATGAAAGAAATTGGTGAAAAGTTAAAGGAAGCTAGAGAAAGCATTGGTGTTTCAATTGAAGAGGTAGCTGAGGATTTAAAGCTTAGGCCAACGCAAATCGAAAATATCGAATCTGGTAATTCTGATGCTTTTAAAGACATATTTTCTTTAAAGTATTTTATTAGAGATTATGCGAAATACTTGGGTCTCGACAAGGAAGATTTAGTCGACGAGTTTAACGAGTATTTATTTGACTATACTTCTAGACTTTCTTTGGATGATATTAAAGAGGCTAGGAAGGGAAAGAAGCCTAATAAGAAAATTAAGTCACCATATACGGTGGATAAAGGAAATAAAAAAAGATTTTTGATTTTAACTTTTTATGTACTGGCTTGTTTACTTGTTATTTTGATAGTGTATTTGGTTGTCAGTTTAAATAGGGTTCCCGATGAGGATTTACCTGAGGGCGCTATTATAACTGATACAAACTGAGGAGGATTTTATGAATTTACCAAACAAATTGTCAATGCTTAGAATTGGTTTGACATTCGTTATTATTGTTATTTTATTATTTCCATTTTCAGCAATGGGAATAACGGTTCCACAGATTTTTGTCAACGAATCAATTGTTGTCGATATTAGATATCCAATAGCTGGAGTTTTGTTTATTATTGCTTCGGTTACAGATTTTATCGATGGATATATCGCTAGAAAATATAATTTGATAACTGATTTTGGAAAGATGATGGATGCAATTGCCGATAAGGTTTTAAATAATTCAATTTTAATTATTTTATGCGCGCAAGGTTTTATTCATCCGATTATTCCAGTTGTAATTATTTTAAGAGATACAATTGTCAATTCTATTAAGATGGTTGCTGGAAACAAAGGTCATGTGGTGGCTGCAATTAAGACTGGTAAATACAAGACGGCGTCAATGATGGTTGGTATTGTACTTACTTTATTTTACAACATGCCGTTTGAGCTTTGGAATATTCATGTAGCTGACTTTTTACTTATAATTGCGGCAGTACTTTCTATTATTTCGGGTGTTCAATATTATCAATTGAATAAAAAATATATTTTTGAAGGAGGAATTTAATTTCTTCTTTTTTTATTGATAATTTTACGAACAAACGTTTTAAAAATCTGTTGACAAGTAGATTTTTATGTTATAAAATTAGGATGTAGGAGTAAAGGAGGATACAGAATGGCAAAGACAACTAATGATGCCAATGGTAATTTAAAACAAGTATTAAGTGATATTGAAAAACAATTTGGAAAAGGCTCTATTATGCGTTTAGGTGATAGTGGAACTAGAGAGATAGATGTAATTTCTAGTGGAAGTATAGCTTTAGATGTAGCTTTGGGTATCGGAGGATATCCTAAGGGAAGAATTATAGAAATATATGGACCAGAGTCTTCTGGTAAAACAACTTTTGCGCTTCATGCGATTGCGGAGGCCCAAAAGGCAGGTGGCAAGGCAGCATTTATCGATGCTGAAAACTCTTTGGATCCACAATATGCTGCAAGACTTGGTGTAGATATAAATGAACTTTTACTTTCTCAACCGGATAATGGTGAACAGGCTTTAGAGATTACCGAAGCTTTAGTTAGAAGTGGAGCAATCAGTGTAATTGTTATAGATTCAGTTGCAGCTTTAGTTCCACAGGCAGAAATTGAAGGAGAGATGGGTGATTCTCATGTCGGTCTTCAAGCTAGACTTATGAGTCAGGCCTTGAGAAAACTTGCCGGTGTTATTAATAAGACGGGAACTATTGCGATATTTATCAATCAGCTTAGGGAAAAAGTCGGAGTAATGTTTGGTAATCCAGAGGTAACACCAGGTGGAAGAGCTTTGAAATTTTATTCATCTATTAGACTCGATATTAGAAGAAGTGAGTCTATCAAGATGGGAACAGATATTATCGGAAATAAAGTAAATGTAAAGGTTGTTAAAAATAAAATGGCACCACCATTTAAGACTTGTCAAGTTGATATAATGTACGGAACTGGTATTTCTAAGGAAGGCGAGGTTATCGATTTAGGTAGCGAAGCTGGTATTATTGAAAAAGCTGGAGCTTGGTATTCTTATAATGGAGAAAAAATTGGTCAAGGAAAAGAAAATGTAAAGGATTATTTAAAAGCTAATCCACAAGTATTTGAAGAAATAATGAACAAGGTTAGAGATTATTATCATATTGGTAAAAAGAACGAAGATAATGATTAAAAAAATATCCGATTTTATTCGGATATTTTTAGTGTATATATTTTTTTGACTTTTTTGTTTTTTTTGGTATAATTGTTTTAGAATAAAGAAGGGAGATAAATATGAACGATAATAATAATTCAGTTTTTGGAAATCAAACCGTTAATCCTGGAACAAATGAGATGCCAGTAAATAATGGTCAAAATGTGATGGGAGCGGCTCCGACTCAGGCAGCTCCAGGTGTAACTCCAGTTCAAGCAGCACCAACAGCTCCAGAAGTGACTCCAGTTCAAACAGCACCAACTGCACCAGAAGTGACTCCAGTTCAAGCAGCGCCAACTGCTCCAGAGGTTACTCCAGTTCAAGCGGCTCCAGCAGATGTTACTGCGACAACCACAGGTACTGAGCAAACTGTTTCACAAACAGATAATCAAAAGACTGAGGATGAGGAACTGATAAAAGATAAAAAAGGAACGACAAGATTTATTATAATTTTATTTGTTATTTTAATTGCGTTTGTAATTGCTTTGCCGTTTATTACTAATTTGTTTAATTAATTATTTTTGGATTATTAGTTTAAAGAAATTAATGATTTTATGAAAGTTTTCATTTGGTTCGTTAATTTCTTTTTTTAGTTTGCTAAAGGCAATATCGATATTTGTTTCGTTTTGGCCGAAGCACTCAAGGCATAGATAACTTAGTTTTTTTAAATCATTTTGTTTGTAGGTGTTTTCAAGAAGTTTTAATATTTCTTGTTTTTTTTCGGTTTCATATCTTGTTTGAAAGTTTTCTGTTGTTTTTTGCTGGATTATTTTATAATTCAAGATAGTTCCTTTTGTAAGTTTTAGGATGTTTAGGATGTCTTCACTTTCATCGATAAGTAAGGAACTTTTTTGAGTGGTTAGACCTTCTTTGTTTAGTTTTATGGCGATGACTTCTTTACCATCACTGAGAAGAAAACAGTATTTGATTTTGGTTTGATAATTTTTTTTGAATTTTTCGGTTTTATTGTTTATAGTTTCTAAGAATTTTTCAGAGAATTTAATGGTGTCTTTTTTTATCGTTTGAAAATCTATGGTGGTGGTTTTAAATATGGGAATTTTTTTAATGTGAGTAATTTCGTCTTCGTCATTCCATTCATAAAATTCGTAATAGTTTTTTTGAAAGTTTAAAATTATATCATATATGTAGCTCATTTTTCGCACCTCCAGGGATAAATATAGATAAATATGTGATTATTAGACCGATTGGTCCGATTAAACATTCAACTTTACTACAAATAAAATTAACATATTCGGCAAAATTATACCCAAGTGGGATTAAATTTAAGTAACTTATGATAAATATAAAACCTATTGTGCTTAAACCAAAACCAATTAAGAAGAAGATTATTCTTGTCATGTTAATCATATCCTTTTAATTAATTTTATTATTTTGGGTTTCTAAATTTTCCTTTTTTTACTTTTTTGGTAGTTTCATGTTATAATTATTTAGGTGGTAAATGATGGTGGATGAGACAGTAGATAAATTTGAAGGCCCACTTGATTTATTATTACATTTGATTAAACAAGTAAAACAGGATGATATAAATATTTTTGATGTAAATATTGCAGAGCTTACTGAGAAGTATTTGGAATATATCGAGAGTATGAAAAGTCTTAATTTAAATGTCGATAGTGAGTATATAGTGATGGCGGCAACACTGATGGAGATAAAGTCTAGAGAACTTTTACCTCATGATGAGGAGGAAGAGGAAGAAGATCCTAAGGAGGAACTTATAAATAGACTTCAGGAATATCAAAAGTACAAGGAAATTAGGGGGACATTTAAAGAATATGCATTAGAGCGCAAGGAAATGTTTTCAAAAGTTCCAAGTATGCTTGATGAGTTTCACGACGATAGTGTGAAGATAAATGATGATGTTACTTTAGAAGATTTGATAAATGCTTTTTTGAAGTTTCAAGAGAAGAAAGAACTTGATAAACCTTTAAATACGGTAATTACTTCAAAAGAGTATTCGATCGATGAGATAGGCCATAAAATAATTAACAAGTTAAAGGTTAAGAAGAATTTTAAATTTGAGGATTTATTCGAAGAGAGAAATAGAAGTTATGTGGTTGCGACGTTTTTAACGATACTCGACTTGACGAGAAAAGGAAAGTTATTACTTAAACAAGATCATAATTTAGGCGAGATAGTTTTATCTTTAAGGGAAGATGATGTATGAATTTAAAAGCGGTTTTAGAAGGTTTGTTATTTGTCGCTGGTGACGATGGTGTTTCGGCAAGTAAGCTTGCGGAGATTATGGAAATAGATAGCTCCGAAGTATTAAAGTTAATAGATGAACTAAGTGAGGATTGTAAAAGCGAATCTAGAGGGGTTCAAGTAAAGCAATTTGGAGATTTATATAAGTTTGTGACTAAGGAAGAACATTCTAAATATTACAAAAAATTAGTCGACGAGGATATATCTGATTCACTTAGTAATTCGGCTTTAGAGATTCTGGCAATTGTAGCTTATAATCAACCGATTACGAGGGTAACAATTGACGAGATAAGAGGAGTTTCATGTGCGCATATCGTGAGAAAACTCGTCATGAAAAATTTGATTAAGGAAGTTGGGAGATCTGAGCTTCCAGGAAGACCTCTTTTGTATGGGGTAACTGATCAATTTTTAGATTATTTTGGTCTTAAGTCTTTGGATGATTTACCAGAGATAAAGGTGGAGACGGAATCAGAAGAAAAGGAACTGTTTGATTCAAAATATAAAGAAGAGTAGGCTTGGAGGTTTGGTTTGAATGTATAAATTAACAGAGAATAAGAAATTTGAAGGTATTGTATTTGATGATAATAATTTTTGGTCAGAGATTATAAATATAGGTGGTTCAGGAATAGCTGGATGTATATTTGCAAGTCAAGTAAATTTTCCATTAAATATTAAAGATGGTGTTTTTGCAGGGTTTACGTTTGTAAGTTTGGCAATTTTAGGGAGTAGTGTTTTAGAAATTGCAAAATTTGATAAACAAAAAAAGAAAAATTTAAAGCATTAATTGATTTTTCTTTTTTTAATGTGTTATAATGTTTATGTTGCTTGTGTGGCGGAATTGGTAGACGCGCACGACTCAAAATCGTGTGGCATTAGCCGTGTGGGTTCGATTCCCACCACGAGCACCAACTTGTAAATAAAAGGTCGTTGTTAATTCAACGATTTTTATATACCTAATTTTAGAATTATTTTACACTATCTGAAGATGACCTTATTTGCATAAAATATAACTTTGTGTTATAATGTATATAGATGAAGGAAATTTTATAAAAAAGGGAATAATCAGTTTTAAATTGGTTTAGATATTTAATTCACTGAATTAAATATCATTTTTTTATAAAGAAGTAAGATAGATACCGCGAAATTGATGTTTTCTTATAAGCATGATAAAAGGTTATAAAAATTTTATTTTTTATTATTTTCTGACTTCAACAACATTGAAGCCTATTTTTTTGGCTTTTATGATACATTCGTCGTCACTTAGGTGCATGCAGTAAACATGATCTTTTAAATTATTTGGTATGGCTTTTTCAACGGCTCCAATATATAAATGGACACTTTCTTCAAAGTTTGATGAAGACGTATCGATATATAATTTATCTATTTTTTGGCCATTTGATATTATTTTTTTAATGGTATTTATTTCTCTAGTATCGCCTGAGTAGTAAACTGTACCATCATTTGTATTAAAGATTAGGCTATAACAGTGAAGGGGGTCACAGTGGTCGGTTTCAGTATATCTAATTGTTTCAAATGTTTGGTATTTACCGTCAAATTCTTTTTCAGAAATATAGTTATACATTTCTTTTGTACAGCCAAAACCATCTAATATTTTTTGAATGTTTGGTAGGTGTTTGGCTTTTTCAGGCAGGATAATGTTTATTTTTTTATGAAGGTTAAAGTAATAATACATTACTAGACTACCTATGCTTCCAATGTGATCGGAATGAGTGTGAGTAATCATTAAATTGATATTTTGGGTTTTTTCTAATAATTTTGTTTCAATAAGTTTATCAAATATTCTTTCGCCACAGTCTATTAAGAATAATTCATCTTTTTCAATGAAATATGCAGAATTGTTTTCTTCTTTGGGGTTGAAGGCGGCCCCTCTTCCTAAAAATGTTAGCTCCATAAAATCTTCCTTTCTTTAATTATTATATCATTATTTTTTAACATGTGATATACTTAGAATTGATTGAATGTGAATTTAAAAAATAGTTAGTTTGACTCAAAATTTTTTTAGTATCCATAATTTTAAGTAAAATTTTAAAGTCAATCTAAATTGAAGTAACACAAATATCTTGGGATGATATGCATCATTTAAAATGCATGTTTAAAACAGATGACGATTAGAAGAAATAAAACGATAGCAATGAGCTTAAGAAATTTTATAACAAAAGTCTTAGTTTTTATCTTTAGCAAATCTCCTCTCTACAAAGATTAGAGGTAGATATTCAACAACTGATATTCCCATTTCTTTTTATTTTTGATAAAATTAGATTGCTGGTGATGATATGATTGATAAAAGTAAAAATGAATATAATGTATATATAGATGAATCTGGAGATGAAGGAATAAATAAGGGCTCTAAATATTTTATTTTGACTGCTATCATTGTAAAAAAAGAAAAGGATTTGGAAATATCTAAATCTGTTGATTTAATTAAAGAAAATTTAGAGTTGTCAAGAAAAACTCAATTACATTGGAAATTATTAAAAGGTATGCCCAATAAGAGAATGATTATGGATGTAGTAAGTGAACTTGATATAAAAATAATTAACGTTATTATAGATGCTAAATGTATTCAGTTTATTCCGTCAAATAATATTTATAATTTTTTTAGTGGATATTTATATGAAAGAATATGTTGGTATATGAATGATAATAATGGTGTGGCAAATATCAATATAAGTGCTAGAGGAAATTTATCAAAGGAGAAACTTAGTAATTACTTAAATGATAAAAATCATAAAAAATTTAATATTGATACTAATTGTATAAAACAAATAAAGATAATTCCTAATGAAAGAAAAAAACTTTTACAATTAGCAGATTGTTGTTGTAGTGCATTATTTCAAGCTCTTAAATATAATAATAATATTCATTTTGATTATATAAAAAGAATACAACATAAGTTATATTCTAGAGGTAGTAATTTGTTAAGTTATGGGTTGAAATTGGTTCCAAATAATAGTAATTCAATTGAACTGAAAAATTTAGTTAATTATTTAAAAGCATCAAAAAAGTGAGCTTTCCCCTGACTGAAGGAACCCACAAGGCAAGCTTGCTGGTGTGAATTAATCGCACCCTTCAGTAACTCAGCGAACTACTCACTCACTGACTAAATATTATCAAAAAAATAATATCTTGTCAAATATATTATATGTAGAAATAGAAAAAGTAGACAAGAAATGTTTATATTTAATAAAACAATATTGATAATTATGGAGAGTTTATTATGAAAAAATATGAAAAAGAAATTATTTTTGTCGCTGGAACTTCAGAGTCTGGGAAAAGTGGAGGAATAAATTATTTAAAGGATAAGTATTCTAATATTCAACATATAAAAATTAGAGATGTTTTTCCAAAAGTATATGAGGATACTCAAAGTCGTTTATCTTTTGATGAATGGCAAAAAGCAGAAGAAGAAAGAGATTTAAATAATTTTTGGAGATTATTTGTAAATAAATTATATGAAATGACCGAACCCGAACGAGATATTATTATTTTGGATACCATGTATGGTGCAAAGGGAATGATAGAGTTATATAATATACTTGGAGATAAGGTACATTTATTATATATTGATGCTCCCTTTGATGAGAGGGTTGCTAGGGAATATAAAAGATTAAGAACGGATTCCCCACGAGGTACGAGAAAGGCTGATTTATCAATCACAATTGAAGATATAGTTGAAAGAACAATTAACAAAGATAAAAAGAAAAATAGTAAAGGTGCAAATAAGTTAAAAACTCTTTCTTATAGTAATGATGGTAAAACTTTAGAAATTGATGGTTCTGGTCGTAAATTTGCATATTTAATTAATAATGATGGAACGATTGAAGAATTTCATTATATGTTAGACGAATATGTAGATTATATTAAAAACAGAAATAACAATATTTAATAAAAAGTATAGTGAAATTTGGTATGTCAGTAGATTGTTAAAAACTTTTCATTATTGTTACTGTACTGAGATTTTAATAATGAATTGATTTGGGTTTTAATATATATTTTAAACTGTAGAATTAAATAAGTTCTGCATTTTATTTATGTTTTGACATAAAATTTAATTTTAAGACATTTGGCTGAATTTTAGAAATATATAAAATAACATCATATTAATAAATTATATGATAAAATAGATTTATACTACTTATTAAATGATTTGGTGATTAGAAATAGATGGGAGGTTTTAGATGAACTTGAATGAAAAAAAAAGAATAGCTAATTTGGGAGACTGCTGAAAAAGTAGCCAAAAATAAAACTGATATGTAGAAAATAATTCTATTTATCAGTTTTTTCTTAATTTGTAAATTTCTAAATAATATGGAAGGTAATATTTATCCTATATTTTTGCTTTTTTCTTGATTTAATTTGATTATTCGCTTCATATTGGTTAAAAAGAGCGTAGTTGCCCCTTGTATTGTAATGCCGAGTTTTCCACAGGAGTTTGCCTGTCCATATCCATAATTATTTTTTAATTCTGCATTTTTGGCTTCAATTTTATATCTTTCAGAATATAATTTTTTAAACTCATCTGTTTCCATATAATCCATTTGTTTTACATGTGTATCATTTTTAATTTTTACACTAAATGTTTTAGTCTTTGAACCATCTTTATAACAACCATCTTTAAAAGGACAATGTTTACATTTTTCCACATCAAAGAAATAACACTCCACTTGTGTGCCATTTTTCTTACTTCCACTTCTTCTTTTACTTATTGCCATATGTCCTGCCTTACATACATACATTCCGGCATCTTTATTATATTCAAAAGAATTATTCCTTTTACTGTTACCATGAGTGACAAATTTACTTAATTTACTAACATTTTTAATATTTTTTTCTTCACAATATTCTAAATTTTCTTTTTCAGAATATGCCCCATCACCAATTACTGCCTCTATTTCAATCCCATTATTTTCACTTTTCTCTATTAGATTAACTAGCTCTTTGCCATCATGTTTTTCACCACTAGTAATAGTTGCGGCAGTGATTATTCTCTCTGGTGTCATGGCAATATGTGTTTTATATCCAAAAAATGATGTATCTGCAGTTTTATGTCCTATTTTGGCATCTTGATCTTTTGAATATTCTAATTCTATCACTGTATCATTCATGGTTTCTTCTAAATAATCTATTTGTTCTTTTAGTCCTGGTAAAGAAGTAAATCTACCGTCATCTTTTACTATCTTTAATAACTCTTTTGTATATTCTATTTGATCTTCTAATATTCCTGATGCTTCACGCTTTTTTGGCATTTTGTCATGCATTGATTCGTCAATTTTATAAATCGACTTTCTTAATTCTTTTGCTTGTTTTATCAATTCTTCTCTTGGTGAAATATGATGAAACATCGCATTTGTATGAGTTGAATCAATTATAATTTTATTTTTTACTTCTATGAGTCCTTTTTCTAACGCAATTTCTACGGTTTTATTTATTAACTTATCCATTAAATTTTCTTCTTCATCTTTTAATCTTTCACGACGAAAAACAGTTAATAAACTCGGGTTTATTAGCTTTGTTTCTTCTGGATCATATCCTAAAAAATATTTAAATAATAAGTCTGTTTGAGTTCTTTCAACCAAACCTCTATCTGATAATTTAAAATAACTTTTTAATAATAAATATTTAAACATCCTTATTACATCTTCACAGGTTCTTCCCATTGTAGATGAATATTTGTCTTTTAATTCTTCATATACAAATAAAAAATCAACCATATCATTTAATTGTCTCCAAAAATTATCTGGTTTAATTACAATATCATATAATTCTGAATACTTACTGAAATTTAATTCTAATTGATTTTTTTGTTTTAACATCATACACCACCATTATTTCTTATATATAGTATACCAAAACAAAAAGACTACTGATATAGTTTACAGTAATCTCTGTATACTTTTTCAGCAGTCTCCTAATTTGGTATATACGTTTGCTGATAAAGCTAATATTACTAATCGAGAAGAGATAGATAAAACTATCGATAGATTGTGCTTAATGAGTATAAACGATTCTATTGATGCTATTTTAGTTTCATTAAATGATTTATTAGCTAGAAAAGCAATAACGCAAGAGGATATTTTTGATAATGTTAAGTTGATTTTAGAATTAAATCCAAACGAATATAAATCTATAGATGATTTAATTAATAGACTTAATTTTATTAAAGGAATGAATATGGAACATCCTAATATGTCTTTGACGGAAAATCACGAGTTAGTTGTGACAATTTTTGATAAATTTAATGAACTTATTTTAGATAAATTTGATTGTTATTATACTGGCGGGCTTATGGGATATTTGGCGACTAACCATAAGTTAGAAAGGTATCATAGCGATTTAGATTTATTTATAAATGAGAAACAACTTATTATGTTAAAGAAGCTCGTTGATTATAGTGATGATTTTAATTTTGTCAGTAATATGGATAGTAAAGGAATAAATGGTCACGAATATAAAATTGTATATAAAGATACTGAAATGAGTGTTGGTTTATTTTTATTTGAAAGAAGATTTGATAAAGGTATAACTTTAAAGGAATATTACTATGAAGGTCAAAAAGACGAGAAGCAGTTGTTTGTAAACGAACATCATTTTTCTAAAGATTATACTGATATGACATTTTCTGACGAAGTTAGGTATCATAATGGGATTCCATATAAAATGGTGAGTTTAGAGAGTATTTATTATTCAAAGAAAGGTTCACGACCTAAAGATAGGTATGATGCAAATATCATAAAAAATTATATAGATATGAATATTGTTAATAAGTTCGATATTGAGGGAAAGAATAATTTTGATATAAAGCACAAACCGGTATCTGATTCAATTGTAAATATTACTGGGCAGATGATTCAAGGTGAAGATAAAAAGGATTTTAAAATAAAGTAAATTATATATTTTTTTGATATACTGTTGATAGGATGTGATTAAGATGAATTTAAAAGGAAAATATGTTTTTTTTGATATAGATGGGACTTTATCAGAGTTTAGATATAATGATAAGTTATTTTCTGACGATCAAATTGGATGTCAATCTTTAGAGGATTTGTTATTTGGTGATTTATTTTATAAAGCGAGGCCGCTTAAGGTTATGCAGGATGTAATAAGTGGTTTAGATGGAGAAAATGTTTTTATTTTAGGGACGGTGTTTACAAATAATGAGGCCCAGCAAAAGTATAGATGGCTCGCTTCTAATTTTCCAAATGTAAAGAAAGAGAACATTATTTTTATAAATAGGGCTGAGATAAAACCTTTAGTTATTTTAGAATATGTAAAACATTTTAATTGGAATATTTCGGATGTTATATTTGTGGATGATAGGTTAGATGTTTTAAGGGAAGCAGAAGTGCTTGGAATTAAGTCTTATCATCCTAGTTCTTTTGTAGAATAAAGTGTTTTTGTGGTATACTTATTTTGCGATTATTTTAAAGGTGGATGATTTAAATGAAGAACGACAATAAATTTTATTTTGAGATAACAAAAAGAATTCCTGGAAAGCTTGGAAGAGCGGGAATTATTCATACGCCGCATGGGGATATAAAAACCCCAGCTTTTATTGCGGTAGGGACTAAAGGTCATGTTAAGTTTGTATCAAATGAAGATTTAAAAAGCATTTATGCACAGGCGATGCTTAGTAATGGATATCATTTAAGAAATACTTCATATGAGATTGCCGAAAAAGGTGGGCTTAGTGCGTGGTCTGGATTTGACGGACCAACGATAACTGATTCAGGTGGTTTTCAAGTTATGTCATTAGGTTCTGGGCTTGGTAAGGTTGTCAGTATGGATAGAGAAGATGAGATAGTAAACACCGATCCTAAGGATAGACTTGCTCATGTCAGTGAAGAAGGAGTTAGTTTTTACGATCCGATTTTAAATAAGGAGGACTTTATCGGACCTGAAGAGTCTATGCAGATACAATGCAGAATTGGGGCAGATATTCATATGGCTTTTGATGAGCTTACTTCACTTGCCGATAGTTATGAATATAATGTCGAGGCTTTAGGTAGGACTGAGAGATGGGCAGTTAGAAGTTTAGAAGAGCATAAGAAGCATTGTATGGATTTAGGTTATTATCAGGCTTTATATGGTGTCCTGCAAGGTGGCAGATGGGAAGATTTAAGAAGGTCAACGGCACAGAATCTTGCTAAAATGGATTTCGATGGTTATGGTTTAGGCGGAGCTTTCTTGAAAGAGGATTTAGGAAAGATTTTGAGCTGGTGCTGTGAAGAGTTACCTGAGGATAGGCCAAGGCATTTACTCGGTCTTTCACATCCTGATGATATTTTAATCGGAGCTGAAACTGGAGCTGATACTTTTGATTGTGTGGCGCCAACTAGAGAGGCAAGACATGGAAGGATTTATACTAGACATGGAAATATAAAACTTTCTAAGTTTAAGGATAGTACAGATTTACTAGATGATGATTGTGACTGTCCTGTATGCACGAATGGACATACAAGAGGTGAACTTCGTGATTTAATGAAGTCACAAAATAATGAGGATAGAGTAAAATATTATAATTTGGCTTCTATTCACAATTTAAGATTTATTATTAGACTTACGGAAGAGATTAGAGAGGCAATTATCAATGGTAATTTTAAGGAGTATAAGGATAATTTTTTGAAGGATTATTACAACTGATTTTTATCAGTTTTTTTAATTGACGATTTATATCAATTTTCGTATAATTGAAATAGAATAGGGTGGTCAATATATGAAGTATAAAGGTTTATCTAGTAAGAAGGTAGAAGAGTTACAAGAGAAGTATGGAAAAAATGTTTTAACGGAGGTTAAAAAGGATCCTTTAATAATTAAAATTATAAAGATAATTTGTGAACCGATGTTTTTACTTTTGATTATGACTTCGATGGTATATTTTATTTTAGGAGAGTATCGTGATGGAATAATTATGTTTTCATTTTTATTTATAATTATTATCATCGATATTGTTCAGGAGGTTAAAACGGATAGAACGCTTCAAGCTTTAAAGGATTTGTCTGAGCCCAAAATTACGGCATTACGAGATGGTGAGAGAGTAGAAATATCAAGTACGGAATTAGTTCCCGGTGATGTTATTTTTATTCATGAGGGAGTTAAAATTCCGGCAGATGGACAGGTTTTAGAGTGCAGCGGTCTTAGAGTAGATGAGTCCAGTTTAACTGGTGAGTCTGTAAGTATTTGGAAGACTAGTAATAAAGATGATAGTTCAGATTACTGGAAGAAGAATATGTGCTACCAAGGGACACTGGTTATTAAGGGAACAGGTGTTTTAAAAGTTTTAAAAACCGGATTGGAAACTGAGTATGGAAAGACTTATGATAATATCAGTAAGCTTAAAGAAGAGAGAACACCGCTGCAAAAACAGACTGATAAGCTTGTTAAGTGGTGTGCGATTATCGCTTTGGTTTTATTTATAAGTGTGGTTTTATTTACTTTTATCGATTTAGATTCTTATAATTTAAAGGAGAGAATTATAAATAGTATTTTATCCGGAGTGACGCTTGCAATGGCGATGATTCCGGAAGAGTATCCAGTTGTTTTAACCGTATTTTTATCTATGGGAGCATGGAGGCTTGCCAAAAGGCATTCTCTTTTGAAAAATTTAAATTCGGTTGAGACTTTGGGAGCAGTAACGGCTCTTTGTGTGGATAAAACTGGAACAATTACGAAAAACGAGATGACAGTTAAGGAAGTTGTTTCAGATGATAAAGATTTTGCTTTAACGATGGGAATGGGGTGTGAGGTTCAGACCTTTGACCCAATGGAGAGGGCAATGCTTAAATATGCAAGTAGTCAAGGATTTAGTGAAAAAGATATTTTTGGCGGAAGACTCGTTAAAAATTATCCGTTTACCGATGAGGATAAAATGATGGGTAAGGCCTGGGAAGTTAATGGTAAGATTACTTTAGCGGCTAAAGGTTCGGCCGAGAGTATTATGAGTATTTGCGATATGGCAGATGATTTAAAGAAGGATGTTACTTCGCAGATAGATGAGATGCAGCGCAAAGGTCTTAGGGTTATTGCTGTTGCTAAGGGTGATTATTTAGAAAATGAATTACCTTTGAAGTTAACTGATGCAAAGTTAAAATATGTCGGAATAGCTGCGCTTCAAGATCCACCTAAAGATACGGTTGCCGAAGATATTAGAAAGTGCCGTGAAGCTGGAGTTAGAGTTATCATGATAACTGGAGACAATGGTGTTACAGCTAAGGCAATTGCTGAAGAAATTCAAATGGGAAAAGATTTAGATGTCATGACAGGAAGAGAAATTGATGCGATGAGTGATGACGAGCTTAGAGAAAGAGTAAAAACGGTTTCTATTTTTTCGAGGGTCATTCCTGAACACAAAATGAGAATAGTTAAGGCACTTCAAGCAAATGGCGAAGTTGTTGCGATGACTGGAGATGGAGTTAATGATGCACCTGCGCTTAAAAAGGCGGATATCGGAATTGCAATGGGTAAGCGTGGCAGCGAGGTTTCAAGAGAAGCGGCCGATATGGTTTTAATGGATGATAATTTTAGAACAATTGTTTTAACAATCAAGGATGGAAGAAGAATTTATGATAATATAAAAAAAGCAATCGGTTATATCTTGGTCGTTCATATACCAATCGCTTTATCATCTTTGGCCGCACCGCTTTTAAGGTTAGATCCTTCGGCATTTTTACTTTTACCACTTCATGTTGTTTTATTAGAACTAGTTATTGATCCAACGTGTTCAATTGTTTTGGAAAGACAGCCGGCAGAGAGTAATATAATGAAGAGACGTCCACGAGATGTTAATGAATCGATTGTCAGTAAAGGTTTGCTTATTAAGAGTATAATTCAAGGTTTGGTTATATTTTTAATGGCGTTTATAACTTATTATTCTTTATACAAAGCGACTGGTGATGCACAGACAGCTAGAACGCAAGGTGTTTTGATTATTATTTTAGCTAATTTATTCTTAGTTATGGTTAATTCTTCAGATTACGATTATGCTTATGAAACGGTTAAAAAGTTAATGAGGGATAAGGTTATGATTATCGCTTTATGTTTGATGATAATTTTCGTTTTAGTAATTACTTATAGTCCACTTCATTCAATACTTAAATTTACTCCTTTGAGTTTTGGTCAGATGATGTTAGTTATATTTATTTCATTTGTTTCAGTATTTTGGTATGAGTTTGTCAAATATTTTAAAAGACATAGGAGGCAAGTATGACGGCCGGTCAAAATGAGCTTAGATATTTGAGATATTATTATGGAGATGACTTGAGAGACGAGGGTATTTTAAGTAAAGCTTTAGATAAAGTAAGCGATGTTTTAGATAAGATAACTTTGCTTGAGTGGACGGGACATTTCGATGAAGCTTGGAAGTTGATTAAAGAATTAGATTTCGACGAGGATAAGTTTTGGTCTTTAAAAAAATTTAACTTCGAATTAGAGAAAACGATAGATATTAGAGTTTTAAATAAAAAGTATAGTTTCTTGGATAAAGTTTTAAATGTGATTACAGCAGATATCGATTTCCAGCAGAAGTTAATTTCTTTGGATGATAGAGAACTTAATTTGTTTAAAAAGTTGATGAATGATGTTCCAGATAAATATTTTCTTTCTTTTGCTGAATGTTTTTTGGATAATATGGGTGAGAGTCCATTTAAGGATAGTATGGTTAGATATGATTTATTGAATCAGAGTTTGCCAGATAACCTTAGTGACGCGGAGAGAGAAGCGCTTATATTTTTATATAATTCAAGGGTTTCGTTTGACGTTCAAAGTTATGAAGAACTTGGATTTCTAAATTTGCCTGAATTTTGGATGGAAAAATTGAATCAGGCAAATGATTTAGATGAGATAAAGGAAGTTTTACTTTCAAGGTGCGGGTTTGATTTAAAGTCAGCTTGTTTACTTATTAAAACTTATGATATTAAAGATGTGAATGTTCCTTCTTCGGTTTTAGAAACTTATAATTATATTTTAAAGGTGATAGAGAGCGAGAGTGTTTCAGAGCTTAAGGAGTTAGGGTTTGAAGATAAAGGCTTTAAAAATTATTATTTATTCGAAAGAAGATTAAAAGAAGCTTTTTTAGAAAATATAAATCAAAGTTTAGAATTTAACGGAGATAGTTTTAAGCTTTTAGTTACGGTTTTGGGAGCTTACGGAAAGGACAGAGAGATAGACGATTATAAGGATTTGTGGACTAGAGCGAAGATAAGTCCTTTAATGTCGTGCTCGCTTGTAAGTGACGATAATTTAGCTTTGGCACCGGTTAAGACAGTGATTTTAGGTTTTAAAGAAATGAACCGCAATTTGCTCAATATGAAAGAGCAGGATCTAAATTCAGGTGTTTCGGAAAATGATTTGAACCAAGCATCGAGAATTCCCGGTAATTTTCAGAGTAGTTCATCTTTAATAGATGAGACGAGAAGTGATTATAATGAGCTCGTGTTTGAACGTTATGATGATTTTAAGGTAGTAATGCCTGATTATGTTTTATGGTTTAGGGACAATAAGAAGGGATATGAGATGGCTTTAAAGGCGGCTTCTGATTTTGATATTCCTTTAATCGAGATCGATCCTTATAAACTGGGAGAGAAGTGGTCTTTAGAAATTTCTCGGATGGTAGAGAGATTGAACGATAGTAATTTTGAGAGTTTGGCTTTAGAAATTATTACGAAATTTTTAAACAACCGTAATGGGCTTTCACTTCATAGAGAAGTTTTAGATGAGTTTTTTTCAGATGAGAGGTTTGAAGAGATAGTCAGAGATTTATATGAGGTTTGTCCTGATTATTTGATGGAAATTTTAAATAAGGAGATTTCAAAAATGAAGAAATGCTTTATTAATCAGAACAATTTAGATGATGCAGGTCTTTTGAATAAGGTTATTAATTATCAAGGCTTTAAAAAATAAGTTATTTACGATAGCTTATTTTTTGTTTAAAAGGTAATATTTTTGGTATAATATGAGTGAAGTGAGGTGAGTAGCCGTGAAAGTAGTTGTTTCCCGAAATGTGATGCAGAGAAGTGAAAAATATGCGATTGGTTATTTGGTTTCGTCTAAGGAACTTATGAATAGAGCAGGAATGGCCGTGATGCGAAGTTATAACTTTAAGGGCGAGGTTTTGGTTATTACGGGCTCTGGAAACAACGCTGGAGACGGTTATGCTTTGGCCATGCATTTGAAGGAACGCAATATTTCGGTGACGATTGCTCTTGTCAGTAATAAGTTTTCTTTAAATGGTAAAGTTTATTTCGAGATGTGCAAGAAAAATAAAATACCGATTTATATGGTGGAAAACGTAGATTTTTCAAAATACGATATTTTAGTCGATGCAATATATGGATGCGGATTTAAAGGAATTTTACCGAAAAAAGAGGCTGAAGTTATTAAAATGATCAATAACAGTCAGAAAAAGGTTATCAGTATCGATATAAATAGCGGTTTAGATGCGGATAGTGGGATTACTTTGGAGTGTGTGAAATCCGATCTTACTGTAGCAATTGGAAGTTATAAACTTGGTCATTTTTTAAATATGGCAAAGGATAATATTAAAGAGTTAAAGTGCGTCGACATCGGTATTCCGATTATCGGTGAAAAGATGAGTTTGATGGAAAAGGACGATTTTAAGGATATTTTGAAGGATAGACTTAATTATAGTCATAAGGGTAGCTATGGTCTTGTAGCGGTAATGGGAGGATGCCTTGAATATAGCGGTTCAGTGAAGCTTGCTAATATGAGTTTATCGGCTTTGCGAGCTGGGTCTGGGGTTTCAAGGTTAATTGTTCCAAGGTCAATCGCACCTGGGGTTCTTCCTTATTTGCTTGAAAGTACGTTAATGCCGGTTTTCGATGAGGAAGGTAAGATGGTTTATAACAAGAAAAATCTCGAGATGGCGTTAGAGAAAGTTACGGCTTTACTTGCCGGAATTGGCTGGGGAGAGTCTAGAGAGTATCAACTTATTTTAAAATTTATTTTAGAAAATTACGCAATTCCACTTATTTTAGATGCGGATGGGATTAATACACTCAGTAAGATGAATTTGGATATTTTAAAGAATACTAAGTGCAAGGTCATACTGACGCCACATGTTAAAGAATTTTCAAGGCTTAGTGGTTATACAGTCGATGAGATTTTGAATAATCCAGTAGAGCTTGCTCAAGTATTTGCCGACAAGTATAAAGTTATTTTATTACTTAAGGGAACGACAACGATTGTTACGGATGGATTTAAGACAGAGCTTGTCAATAGAGGATGCGCGGGGATGGCAACGGCTGGAAGTGGCGATGTGCTTTCGGGAATTATTTTAGGTCTATGTGGTTTTAACGATGTTAGTATCGATATTGTAAGTTGCGGGGCTTATATCAATGGTTTGGCTGGCGAAATGGCCAGTGGTGGCAACGATATAAGTATGCTTTCATCGGATACGATTAATTATATAGGAAGGGCGATTGCTTCAATGAAGTAATCTTTTTTCTTTTATTTTCATATACTTTTTTGGGTGATATAAATGAAAAAAATTATGAAGTGTGAAAATGTAAATTATCAATTTCCACCTCAGAGGCAAAATCAACCGGGACTTGAGTATTTGATGAACCCAAGGCCAGTTTTTGATAATTACAAGGGTAGTAATAAACTTAAAGGAAAGGTAGCTATTATTACTGGTGGGGATTCAGGGATAGGTAGAGCTGTGGCGGTTGCTTATGCTAAAGAAGGAGCAAAGGTAGTAATTGTCTACTTTAATGAAGAGGTAGATGCTTTATATACAAAGAATTATATCAATAATTTTGGTGGCGAGGTTTTACTTATAGAAGGCGATTTAAAAGAGCCTAGTTTTAGTGATTTTATCGTCAAAAGAACTTGTGAAGTTTTTGGAAAGCCAGATATTTTAGTCAATAATGCCGGAGTTCAGATAGAACAAGAGAAGCTTGAGAATATAAGCGATGAACAGTTCGATTATACTTTGAAGTCTAATATGTATTCGATGTTTTATTTGACTAAGCGAGTTTTAGGAGTAATGAACGATGGTTCGATTATCAATGTAAGTTCAGTTACTACTTTTGTTGGAGAGCCTAATTTGATCGATTATGTGACGAGTAAAGGGGCAATAATTGGTTTTACAAGATCTTTAAGTACCAATTTAGCACAAAAAAATATAAGGGTTAATGCTGTGGCTCCAGGGACTTTTTGGACTCCTTTACAGCCTTCGACTTGGAAGGCAGAGAAGATGCCGATTTTAGGAACTGATAATCCGATGAAAAGGGCAGCCCAACCAGCAGAGATAGCTGCTATTTTCGTCTATTTAGCTAGCGATGAAGCATCTTATACGACTGGTCAGGTGTTTCATATAAACGGTGGACAATATAAGGGATAATGTGAAATTTTTTACTTTTTCAGATAATTTTTTTGTTTTATCTTTTTTTTTGTTTTAAATTTGTGTTATAATTAACGCAGAATAGGGGAGGGCTAGAAATGATTCTAAGGAAGCCATATGCACTTTTTATAAAGTATTTTAAGCTATTACATGTTATAATGGCGGCTTTAATATTGATTTTACTTTTTAGAACGTTTACGCTCTATCGTTTTTTTAATGATTATTTAAGCGATTATCAAACAGCTATCGCCAATTTTGTACCTGGTGATGTTTTAAATGTATACAGTTTTTTGCTTTCAATGTTTATCATTATCGTAACAATAGCTCTTCTTTCAGTAATGATTTACAAGAGAAAACCGAAGTTTTTATATATATATAATATCGTTGTCTATGTTTTGGTTACGGTTTTATATGGCTTTTGTTATTCTAGTTTGGTTAATATAGATAACGTCGTTTTGGATATTAGAGTTACTAGAGCATTTTCAGATTTGTCTTTTTTGGCAATGATTCTCCAAGGCATTAGTTTTATTCTAGCGGTTGTCAGAGCAACTGGGTTTGACATTAAACAATTCGATTTTGCTTCTGATTTACAAAAATTAGATATTAGTGAAAAGGATAGTGAAGAGATCGAGGTTGCTTTAGAGTTTGATAGTGATAAAGCAGTCAGAAGTGTTCGTAAGAGATTTAGAAATGCGAAGTATGTTTATTTTGAAAATAAGTTTATTATAAATACAATTTTGATTATAGTTTTAGTTATAGTTGCCTTTTTGATTTACTTTAATATCGGAATTTATACGGCTAATTATAGTCAGGGAACAACTTTCTCAGCAAGTGGGGTCGATTTAAACGTTAAAAATGTTTATATAACTAATACGGATATAGATGGTAATAGGATTGTTTCTGATAATAATACGCTTGTTGTTGTAAAGTTTGATGTAAAGGCTTTTGGAACTGATGTGCTTAATACAGGATTAATTACACTGAGAATTGGTAATGATTCTTTTGGTCAGAATAAGACATTGGCAAAAGAGGTTTACGATATCGGGACTCCTTATAATAGTCAAAAACTCGGATCAGAATTTGATTCTTATATAATGGCTTTCGAAATTCCTCGGGAATTATCTTCTAGAAGTATGGAATTAAAGATGAACGATAATTTAAGTTATGTTAAAGGTCAGATTGGCGCAAAGAATATTTTTGTAAAACTCAGTCCTGAGAATTTTGGAAATGGCGAGGTAGTTAGTGAAGTTAATTTAAATGAAGATTTAGATTTCTACGATAGTGTTTTAGGTGGAACAAGTTTAAATATAAGTAGTTTTGAGGTTTCTGATAAGTTTAGAGTTGATTATGTGTATTGCTATGGAACTAACAAGTGCAACAACTCATACGAATATGTAACACCTACGGCTACGGGTAATTATGGTAAAACACTTATGAAGCTTAAAGCTACACTTAATGTCGATGAGACAATTAACATGCCTGATTTAAATGATTTTAGATATTTTATAAATTTATATGGAACTATCAACTATAAGATAGGCGATGCTTGGAAGAGTGCGGATATAGCTTCACAAAGTGTCAAGTCAACGGCTGTAAATGAAGCAAATACTTATTATATCGAGGTTCCGATAGATGTTAAGGATGCTAGTTCAGTTTATTTGACATTTAATGTGCGCGGGGCAATTTATAGGTATAATTTGAAATAGACAGATGATTTACGTAAAAAGTAAAAAAATATGAAGAATATATGTTATAATAATAAAGGAGGATACGGTAATGAAGGGTAAGAAGATATTTTACATTGTGCTGACACTTATTTGTATGTCTCCTTTTATGGTAAAAGCAGACTGTGATTATCAGAGGTTAGCTGAGCTTTCAAAGCTTGCTAGTAATGTAAAGGTCAGTTACAACTACGATAGTAATGCGAACTTTACAGTTACGCTTACTAATTTGACTGATGACATTTATGTAACTGATAATTTTGGTAATTCGTTTGATGGACATGACGAAAGACAGGTTAGTTATGGTTCTGGTAATACGATTACGTATCAAGTCTTTTCAAATGATGCAAATTGTCCAGGAAGGCAGTTAGGAACGAAATATATAACTTTACCTTCTTTTAATCCGTATTATGCAACTGATGATTGTAAGAATAATCCAGGATTCCAATATTGTCAGAAATGGACTAGTTCAGTAATAAATATAAATACATTTGATAGTGCTTTAGCTGATTATGAAGACGAGATAAGCGGCGTCAATGATGAAAAGGCTGAAGAATCAAGTATTTGGGAAATTATTGTCAATTTCTTCGAAGAGAACTTTTATATAGTTATTGGTCTTGGAATTGTTATTTTAGTATTTATAGTTATGTTGATTATAAGGTTATGGCCAAAGAAAAAAAGATAGTTTATGGAGGTTGTGGATATGAACTTTTTTAGAAAAACTTTATTAGTTTTTATGACAGTTATTACTTGTTCGACTATGTTTATATTACCTTCTAACGTATATGCGGTAGATGGTGGACAAGGTAGTGGTTCACAAGGTGGTGGAGCTGCTGGTGGACAAACGGCTGCTTACGATATTGGTAACCAATGGAGTAATGGTTTTGGAGCATTTAAGATGCGAGTTGTTTATGTCGATTCTAACTTTAATTGGCACAATTTAAAAACGGTTGTAGTTTATTGGCCAAACACAAGCGATTTAAATTATAGTACTCATTTGAGGCTTGTTCAAAATTATGCTTCAAGCAATAATTTACAACTTATTACAAGTGGGCCACTTGCTGATTGGGCAAGGAACATTTTAAATAATCATAGTTATATTAATAGTACTTATGGTGCTAATGGTATTACTGATGATGGTACGGTTAAGAGATATGTAACTGCTTCAAATGCATTTAATATCGATGAGAAAAATTTACGTGAAGATAATCCACAACACACGAGAGATAATTACAATTCTTATGGATACCGAATCATCATCGAAAGACTTAATATAGTAAGTACATATAGTAATTTCTATTGGCAACTTACGACAAGACGTGACTGGGCAGCTAGTCATGGCGGTGATGAATTAATCGGTAGTGATGCTTCTTGGGATTTATATACAACTGAAAATGATATTCATTTGTGGGCAGCTAACCGAGCTAATAATGTCGATACTCATGCTTTAGCTGGTACGTTTAATAATCCTAATATCGGTGGTGGATATAATATTTTATGGTTCAGTACTGATCAATTTAGAGATTACGATTATTCAATCGATGCGGCTTGTGTGAATTGTAATTCACAAGATTCGGAAAATAAGGCTTATATAATTCAAGATACAACGGACTGGGAAGCTATTATGAATAGTTCAAAGATGGATGGAAATGCGAAGACTTATTTCGATAGAGGGAATGGTGTTTATTGTAGGGAAGAGTACAGAGTATATCTTCCAAATGTAAATAATACAATTCAAGTTGGAACTGGAAGGTATTTCTTTGTGAATCCTTCGGCTTCAGAGATGGAAAATATTACGACTACAGGTATTCCAAATTTAAAACCTGTTAGAGTAACGAAGATAAGACAGTGCCGTGGTGGGGATTTGAATGCTTATGCGCGAAATGCCGAGAGTGAATTTAAACAAGATACGGGTACTGTAACATTTAAGTATAACGAAACAAATGAAAATAGTCCTTATAATATGGATTCAGCTGAAGAGATGAGAAGGTATGATGATCCTGATAGTTATTCAGCTACGATAAATGGCAATACTTTAACGATGTCAGTTACTTATTCTTATACTCTTCCACAAAATTATTATCAATATATTAGAATGCAAGATGGTCTTTCAATGAAGAGAAAACCGACTAATGATAGTAGTGAACTTCAAAAATATATAAATGTTGGTCTTCCTAATTTACCTGTTTCATTTAACAATACTTATGAGAATACGGGAACTAGTAAGGCTGGAGATATTCAATTCTCTTATGCACTTCCTGAGAGTTCAAGGATTGCAAAGGCTTATACTTCAAGTAATGATTACTTTGCGACAAGCGGCAATAAAGTAGATAATATTTATAAGAAGTATAAAAACGGCAAGATGGAAGATGGAGATCAAGACATTTTAAACAATAGTGCATGTGCGAAAATGTATGGTACGTCAGGTAGTGGTTTTGAAAGCTGTGTTAAGGAGAGGACAGAAAATAAGATAGGCAATTGTATCACACTTAATAATATAAATAATCAGAATGGTTATGTATGTCTTATTTTAAGGGATTCAGATAATGGCAATAAATGTGAGATAAGAAATGGTAAGTATTATTACAACGGTGCAGAAATAACTAAGGAAGATTACGATAGAATTTGTGATCCTGGAAATGATAATCCTCCGGGAACTCCACCAGGAGATGATGACGATGATTGTTCAAGTGAAGCTGATGCTAATAGACTTGGCCGAGACTGGAATCCTAGTACTAATACATGTTGTCCAGTAGGTACATCTTACAATTCATCAACTGGAACTTGTGACAGCGATAGTGACAGATATACTTGTAGGATAGAAAATGGTAAGTATTACGACTTTAGTGGTAATGAGATTACTAAGGAAAAATTCGATGAGATTTGTCCAAATGGTGGAACGTGTTATGTTTCTAATGGCAAATATTACGATTTCGATGGTAATGAAATAAGCAAAGAAGAGTACGATAGAATTTGTCCGGGTAGTACAACATTTAAATGTCCAGAGAGTGAATGCCCTTATGGATGTTGTCCAAGTGGTGAATGTGCACCAATGCCTGATGGAACTTGTCCAGGTTCTGGCGGTATAAATGTTATTTATAGACCTATCGACTTGAAGTTCCCATTCCCTGGTCAAGAGGGTAGTGAGACTAACGCGAGAAGTACTGGTACTAACTGGTGTGCTTATGAGGTTGCAACTGGTAGACTTGACTGTAGTTATGATAACAAGGTTTCAAGTTATTATGCGATAAATAAGCGTAGCGAGGTTTATACTGGCGAGGCACTTTACGAAATTACTTTAGATAGTGATGCGATTTCTGCGGTTAGAACTTACAATGATAAAACTAATTACGATGATTGGGATTTGAAGTGTAAGGACAATGGTA
Source organism: Candidatus Coprosoma intestinipullorum (assembly GCA_018713045.1). Lineage (GTDB taxonomy): Bacteria > Bacillota_I > Bacilli_A > RF39 > UBA660 > Coprosoma > Coprosoma intestinipullorum. The sequence goes on from DVFV01000105.1 coordinate 29,769, forward strand.
AAGCATGCGTAAGCGATTTCTTAGATGATGTTGTCGATGTATCAGGTTTATGTGCAAATAGTAATAAGAGTAATTTCTATAGCTGTGATAGTAGTAAGAAAGGTAGTGATTAAAGGATGAAAGAGTCATTTTGGGGCGTATTTGTCGTAATGCTCGGTGTGGCTGGAATTATCTT
>DVFV01000106.1 GCA_018713045.1 Candidatus Coprosoma intestinipullorum
GAAATGAAGTTTATAAAGGTCAATTTAAACGTTTTGCTTTTTTCGTTAGCATATTACCCTTGGGTTATTGCATGGATGTTTTCATCAACTCTGTTAAAAGATTATCTACATCCATATGTTATTATAAATTATTGGCAGTATGTTGGTGTAGTGTTTCTTTTAGTAAAGTTTTTGTTAAAACATAAAATAAATATCTTATCTTTACTTACAACGTTATTTTTTATTGCGGTAGCATTTGTTGTTTCGTATGGAAATGATAATGCATCATTTGTCTTCTATTCAATATTTTTAATTTTTTCTGGAGCTGATCAAAATTTGGAAAAAATTATAAAGTATACAATGATATTGCAAATTGTTTGTCTTTTAATCACAGTATTTTCTGCAGTTAGTGGTATTGTAGATAATAAAGTTGTTACATCAACTGCAGGAAATATGGTAAGGATGCGACATAATCTAGGCTATACTTTTACAACTTTTACTCCTAATTATTTTTTGTCAATTGTTTTAGAATATATATTTATAAAAAAATTAGATTTATCTATAATAGAGTTACTGATAATTGCTCTTTTAAATATTATCATTTATAAATTGACATTAACTAGATTGACAATGATTTTGGTGTTTTTTATTTTGATTTACTTATTGGGAATTAAAAAAATTGGATACGAAAGATTTTTATCAAAATTATCCACAGTATCATTCATACTACTAAGTGCTATTTCATATTTTTTATCAGTAGTGTATACACCACAGAACAGAATTTTAAATGTTTTAAATTCAGTATTGAGTGAAAGAATCCAATTAAGTCAAGTAGGTTTACAAACTTGGGGAGTGAATTTACTTGGGACAAGTGTAAATTGGAATAGCGAATCGATTAATTATAATTATATTGATTCGTCATATATTAATATTTTGGTTTGCTATGGTTTGGTTATTTTTGTTATTGTCATTGTAGGCTTTACTCTAGTGAATTTGAGGGCAAAACAAGTTCAAAATTTTCCCTTGTTATTTGTACTTTTGATGTGGGCGATTAGAGCTACGATTGATCCCCAACTGTTCTTAATTTGGTTTAATCCATTTATATTTTATATTGGAAAATCCTTATTAAGCTATAAAGCGGAGGAATTTATATGATATCTGTTATTACCATTTATAATGATAAAAATGTGTTAGAGAGTACCCTATTAAAAAGTATTAAAGTACAGGAAAATTGTGAATACGAAACAATATTAGTTGATACTTATTCTCATGGTTTTACTTCGGCAGCATCTGCTCTTAATTATGGTGCTTCACTAGCTAAGGGTGATTATTTGGTTTTTATTCATCAGGATGTAAAATTTGAAGAAAATGATACTTTAAGCACTATTGAAGAATTTTGTAAACAAAACGAATTTGGAATAGCAGGTGTCGCAGGTCTAAGTTCCCAAAAGCAAAGTATTGCTAAAATATATCATGGAAAAAATAGAATTTTAGCAAGTAAGAACAATGACTTTAATTTACCGGTAGAGGCAATAAGTTTGGATGAGTGCTTGTTGATAGTACCCAAAAAATCTTTTGACGGATTTTCAGATTTAGGAGATACCTGGCATTTATATGGCACTGACTATACATTGAAGATGAAAAATAAAGGAAAGAAGGCGCTGATTTTTCCAATTACACTTTGGCATAAGTCTGACGGAATTTCACTGAATTTAAACTATTTTGACAGCATCAAATCATTATGTCACCTTTATCGGAAAGAAAAAGTAATTTATACATTATTTGGTTATTGGCCAACAAATCCTTTAAAATTAAACATAAAAGTGTTATACAGAAAATTTAGATTTAAAAAATGGGGAAGGTAAAAATGAAAATATATACTGTTACACATAAGAAATTTAAAAAATATGCTCGACGAAATATTTATCAATCTTTATTAGTGGGGGCTAATAAGAATAAAGGCGATGAAGATTTTATAAAGGATAATTCATTCGAGGGAAATATTTCAGATAAGAATTCTTCTTTTTGTGAATTAACAGGTCAATATTGGATTTATAAAGAATCTAACGAAGATATTGTAGGATTATGTCATTACAGAAGATATTTTACAAAAAATAAAAAATTCTTTCCAAGAAGTATGTTACTCAATAAACGTGATATAATCAATTATTTATCAAATTATGATATAATCTTACCTCAAAAAGGAAAGAACCAATATAATGGTTTAACAGCAAAAGAATTCTTTTGTCAGAAACATGATGCTATTGTTTGGCAGGAATGCAGAGAAATTATAAAACATAAGTATCCGAATTATTTAGAAATGTTTGACTGGTTTGAAAATGAAACAGAAGGTTATAGTTATAATATGTTAATATGTAACAAAGAGTTGTTTGATTCCTATTCAGAATGGTTATTTAGCATCTTATTTGATTTAGAGGATAGAGTAGATCTTAGTAAATATGATAATTATAACTCTAGGATGTTTGGCTTTGTATCGGAACGCTTAATTAATGTGTGGGTTAAGTACCATAACTTAAAAGTAAAAGAGGTTCCAGTTGTATTTACAGAAAGTAAGAATCCTTTAAAAAATTTTTTGAAGTCCTTATAATATTTCAAAATAACATTACAGAAAGTATGACATTAAGTCAATTTTTTAGAGTCACAAACGTAGAATTTTAATCTATTTATTTTAAGCACTTACCTTTTCAAATTGATTAGGTGTAAGATACCCTAAACTTTGATGGATTCGTTTTGAATTATAAAAGGCTTCGATGTACCAGAAAATACTCTGATAGGCTTCTTCAAAGTTCTTATATTTAAAGGTTCTTTGTCAACTGTAGTGGGTTGACTTATAATCACATGCGAGAGAGGACTTTGGTCCTCTCTTTCTTGATGTTCAAAGTGATAAGTATTTTTGTTTTGAAGTTGTCGAAATTTCTGAATCCAAAGGCTTGTCGTTTGATGTCTTTAATGAGTTTGTTAGCGGCTTCTAGTCTAGCGTTGGAATAAGGCATTTCTAAAGCATTGGTGATGTAGTCTTTATATCTGATGAAGGTCTGGAAAACCTTCTTAAACGCTGGATTGACATAGTGTTTATGCTCTTGTATGAGTGAGAAAAAGTGGTCACGATTCTTTTCTTGGAAATGAAATAAGAGTAGCTGGTAAAGTTCGTAGTAGTAGCTTAGTTCATTTGAGAATGCCAGTGCTTTCTCGATGATTTCTTTAGGACTTCTAGTTTCCCTGAGCGTTCTAGAGTAAAAACGCTTGTCAGAAAGTTTTCGACTGTCCTTATGTAAGATTCTCCAGTGATTCTTCATAATCCGATAGGGCAGCTCATGCTTGTCAACCTGCCTCATGATAGTGATTCTAGTAGCCATCATGGCCCGATTAAGGTGCTGGATAATGTGGAAGCGGTCAAGGACAATCTTGGCATTTGGAAAGAGTTGCTTGATAATTGGGATGTAAGCTCCGGACATATCGCAAGTGACGACTTTGACTGCCTCCCTCGCCTTTCTAGAGTATTGGTAGAAATAGTTTTTGATCGTCGTTTGGCGATTATTTTCCAAGATTGTGATGATTTTTCTAGTCTGATAATCTTGAGCAATGAAGGCGAGTTTCCCTTTGTTTCTTGCGAATTTATCCCAAGATAAGGCTTCTGGTAAGCTGTTATAGTTCTCTTTGAAAGTGAACTGGACTAGTTTTCTTTGCACGGTTGAGATAGAAACATGAACTAAATCAGCGATAGCAGAATTGGTCATACTTTTGGTATGGGACTCGGTAATTTTTTTCCAAATAGGCTCAGAGATTTGATGATTTTTCTTAACCAGTGGGGTTTCAGAGACAGTCACCCGTTTACAAGCTTTGCACTGGAAGCGCCGCTTTTTGAGTAGGAGTACTGTAGGCATAAAGGCAGTGTCTGGGATAGGGATTTTAGAAGGCTTTTGGAAATCATATTTAATCATTGGCCCTTGGCAATGGGGGCAAAAGGGAGGCGTATAATCTAGTTTAGCGTAGATTTCACGGTGGCTGCTGCCATCAAGAGCCTTTTGAATGGTAATATTATTGTCTTTAATTCCGATGAGTTCTGTGGTATTATTAATCTGTTCCATAAGATACTTTCTAATGATGGTTTGATCGCTTTTCATTATAAGTCTTATGGGACTTTTTGTGTACACTCGAAAGCCCTATAATCTCCAAAGTGGCATTACCCACTACAGAAATTATAGAGCCTATTTAAATTGATACACCCACTCTCTTTTTAAATGTCCATGCCAAGATTCAAGACTGGCATTATGATAAGGGTATCCCCTTCGACTGAAAGAGTGAGTCATCCCATAATACTTAAGCAACTCTTCATACTCTAGACTCGTATACTGGCTTCCTTGGTCAGAATGAAGAATAACAGCTTCTGGATAGTCTTGTGATTTAATGGCCTTATTTAAAGTTCTTTGCACTAATTCTACAGTCATTCGCTTACCCAAATCCCAAGCAATGACTTTTTTAGTATAACGATCCATAATGGTTGAGAGATAAGCCCATCCTTGTTGAGTAGGAATATAAGTAATGTCGGTTGACTAAACCTTATTTTTCTTTGTAGGTTCAGTCTGTATGAGATTTTTTCGATTGATGTGATCACTTAGTGAGTATCCAGGCTTAAATTTCTTAATGACTACAGACTTGAGTTGAAGTTGCTTCATTAGCTTCTGTACCAGTTTTAACCCGACTTTTCCCCTTGTTTAAGTTAGAAGATGATGAATTTTAGGAGCACCATAGATTCCTCGGTTAGCATTGAAGAGTTGAGAAATTTTGAGTGACAGGTATTGTCTCCTTAATTGAGTTTTAGATGGATGTCGGTTAATCCGTTCATAATAACTTGATTCAGGAACATCAAGGAGTTGAAAGCTTAGTCTGACATTGAGTGCTAAAGTTTGTATGGTTTGAGCCATATCCGCAGCACTCACTTCTTTTTCTCGGCGAATATGGTCAATACTTTTTTTAAGATGTCTCGTTCTTCCTTAACTTTAGCCAGTTATCTTTTTAATTCTAGAAAATCAACTTTAGAGACGGAGCCTTCATTAGATTCCGATTAGAGGTCTATCCATTTATAAATTGTTGCAGGGGCCACGTCGTATTCTTTAGACAGCTGGGTGACGGATTGACCAGAATGAAAGAAGGCGATAAGGGTTTCTTTAAATTCTTTTGAGTAGCGTTTTTTCATGTTTTTGTCCTTTGTCTAAATTATACAATAGTGACTCTAAGATTTAAGGATAACATCA
>DVFV01000107.1 GCA_018713045.1 Candidatus Coprosoma intestinipullorum
ACTACGTAGAAGCCCTTGAATACGGTATGCCACCAACAGGCGGACTTGGTATCGGTATCGACCGTTTGGTTATGCTCCTCACAGATACAACAACTATTCGTGACGTCCTACTCTTCCCAACAATGAAATAATTTAGATTAAAAACGTTGATTTATCAACGTTTTTAGTTTATAAAGAACAAAACTTACGACCAATTTACGACCAAATATTAAGAAGTCTAAATACTTCTAAAAAATAAAACCGAATATCTCAACTCTAGAATATCTATCTAGATGAGATGTTCGGTTTTTTTGTAAAATATGGTTTGATAAGTTACAATTTTATAAAGTTTTTAAAAGTTTAATACTATTAGTTTCTTGGCTTTTATTTTACTTAGTTTAGCGATTTATATTTAAACTAATTGCTTTCAAAAGAGTAAACGTATTTTTATGTTCATTATTATATTAAATATTAACATTTCTTTAAGTTAGTTAATCTTTTTAAAAAGAGAGTAAAATACGAAAGATATAAATATTATCAATAAACCAATAATATCAAAGTTATAAGCAAAATTTGTCTTTAATAAAATTGAAAATACCATCGTACCCACAGGCATAAACAAAACAACCAAGGTAAAAACTATTCCAAATACTCTACCAATAAGCTGATTTTCTACTTCCCTCTGGATAACTGATAAGAACTGTAGATTAAATATTGTTAAGAACATACTAAAAAATGTTGGTGAACAAGCAATAATTATTCCATTTTGGGTAAACAAATATATGAATGGTGCACTACACAAAGATAAACCTGATAACCCTAAACACATAATTATTTTTAAAACTTTTAAATTTTTATTAATTATACCACTTAAAGTAGCTCCTAATAACCCTCCTATCGCTTCTCCAACCAAAAATAGACCATAAATATTATCTTTAACTTCTGGAAACATTTGATTCCCATAAGGAATTAATAAGTTGTATCCTGCAAGCAAAAAATTAGTAAATGTAGTCAACAAAACTAAAGTAAATATTTTTTTTCGATTGATTAAATATTTAACTCCTTCTACAATTTCATCCCACACTCCATTAGTTAAGCTCTCTTCTTTAAGAATTTCATTCACATTTATTGGTCTTACTAAAATTATTAACAAACTTGACGATAAGAAGGAGACTCCATTGAGTAGCAAGACTCCTGATATGCCTATATAGTTATAAATTCTCATGGATAAAACTGGAACAGTTATTTTTACTACTGTCCCTATAATCTGAAGGTATGAATTAACTACATTAATATTCTTTTTCTCAACAATTTCCTTAGTAAACGCCTTGTATGCCGGCCCTGAAAAACAATTTAAAAGCGTCAAAAAGACATTAGCAATTATAATTCCAAAAACAAGATATTTATGAGAGTGTAAAAAAGATAATAAAATACAAACTATTCCACTTACTGCATCTAAAAATGCGATTAATTTTTGCCTTCTATACCTATCAGCAAATACACCACCCAAAATATTAAATATTATACCAATCAAACTATCTAAAATTTGATAAATTCCGACAATATACATTGATTTATGATTCAAATTTGCTAGGAATGTTATATTAGCAAAATCAAACATCAAATCTCCAATACGATTAACTGCATTACTTCCCACAATTAACTTCGAATTTCGTCTTTCATCGTTTCTCAACATTTCTCCATCACTATGTAAAATTTTCTATACTTCCTTATAAATTACACCAGCTTTAAACTTTTTCTCTAATAATTTTAAATTATCTTCCACCTCCTTTGCACTATCACCACCAACTTCAAATGAAGCTAATGCAAATACCGATGAATTTAATTTTTCATACGTTTGACCCTTACTAGCATATATTTCAAATGCTTCAATAAATGGTAAATCAATCTTCGAAGGGAAATCAATTAAAGTACCAACTTGGGGGGAAATCAACAAATATCCTTTAGAAAGAGTTGCTCCTTTTTCCTCCTGTTGCGATAACTCTGATAAACCTATTTGCGAATAAAGATATTCTTTAAATAGATTTACACCATAGCATCTATCAACAATTGGAACAATTTGTGCACCTCCTGCTCTACATGCTATTTCACAGAGAACAATCCCATCATTAGAGTCAAATAATTCAATATGGTAAATATTATCTTTTTCTTTAGGAAGACTAAATAGTACTTTTTTGGCAAAACTTGTCATACTTTTTGATTTTGATGTACTATTGGGCAAAAATACTGAAGCAGTTGACTTTCCCTTCTTATATGCCAGACAATTATTCACATATTTTGCTGCAGAAATATATCTTACTTGATAATCTGTAACTAACACATCTACATGATAAACATCACCCTCTATATACTTTTCAATAATATAATTCGAGAGATCAACTTCTTTAGCCACCTTATATAATTCATTGTTGTTATCAATAACAAAAGTATCTGCTGATCCTAAACCCATTCTCGGCTTTAAAACAACTGGAAAATCAAACTCTTCAATAGCTTTTAAACAGTCTACATAATCATTGACACCTCTATTTTTGGCAACAGGAATACCAAATTTTTCAAGATGTTCTTTCATTTTAAGTTTATCTCTGTATAGTAAAGCTGCATCTTCTTTTTGACCGGGAATATTTAGTATATCTCTTAATTTTGCAGTTCTAACAACATCCTCCTCTCTAAAACAAAAAATTTTGTTGAATTTTAAAGTTTTATGAAGTTCAATAATTTTATATTCTAGTTCACAACTATTCCAATCATTAATAAAATGTAATACTACATTTTTAGAAAAATTTCTACTTTTACTCTCCTCGTTAAATTTTTTTCGCAAAAAAATATGATACTCATTCTCGTCCAAAGGAAGCCATTCATCAATTTCAAATTTTTCGAAACTAAAATTTGTTATAATCGCAAATTCCATTTTAATCTACCTCTATCTCTATTTCGTTTAATTTTTTAGAAATACTACTTACTTCAGAGTAGGAAGGGCTTTCATAAATTAGAGAAAGGACCCTATTAGTATTCCCTACATTAACAACATGATCTCCAACATTTTTTAAAATTGAAATATTCAAACTATCTAAATCATTAGGTATTTTTATTTCCTTTAAAATACCAGGTTTCTCCGGAAATACGTAATGTATAGAACTATACAAACCATTCCATTTAGGTTTTTGGGTCAATTGCTTATTTTCTCTTATCGATTGTCCCCAATAATCCACTATATTATAATCAAAAGAATTCTCCATCAGCTTTCCAATCATATCTCCCCCCATCCTACAGTGAGTCTCGACAAGCTCTATCGCACCATCTTTTGAGATAATTATTTCGGTATGATTAACCGTATTAGTAAGCCCCAATATTTTATTCATTTTAGATACAAAAAACTGAATTTTTTTTACTATTTCAGTATCCAATAAAGCAGGAATTATATGGCCTACTTCACTTAAATTTTTATCTTTAATTTTTTCCGTGACTGTAAAAACACTAGTTTCATTTTCAAATGTAAATGATTCAACACTATATTCTTTACCCTCAATAAACTTTTCAACTAATGTATTTGTGTCTATCGTCATTTTTGATAGTTCAGTAAAATTTGTAATTTTATGTATATCTTTACCACCAATTCCCCTATTTGGTTTTATAATAATAGGAAATCCTTCTTTTAAAATAAATCTCTTGACTTCTTCAAGATTTTGAACAATTTCACTATCAATGCAGCTCAATTTATTTTTTCTTAAAATATCTCTCACACAATATTTATTTTGTAAAAACTGAATTTTTTTTTCACTGATTCCGGGAATATTGTAATAATCTGAGATTCTACCAGCATATAATTGATTAAATTCCGAAAAAGAATATACAAAATCAAATTTATAATCTTCGATGTGATACTTATTGAGTTGAGAAATATCATTTAAGTTATCAACAATAAAAATATTTTCATATAGACTAGCATTAATTTTTTTGATAGTATCCCTTAAACAAATTAAACTAATTTTTATATACCTGCTTAAATTTAAATGATTATAGTTTGCCCCTTCAATCAACAAATAATGTCTCATCTTGTAAACCTTTCAAAATTTTTGTTGCTATCTGTTCTGGCTGAAATTCAAGATCTTTTTCTATTTCCTCATGAGTTCCCGGATGTATATATTTGTTAATTTGAATAACTCTTTTGTTACTAGCAGAAATTTTATACCACAAAGAATCGTTACTCATTTCAATAATGATAATATTTTTATTTAAAAAGAATTTACCATTTTTTTCCAGAAAATCTCCCAGATTTGCAATCGAGAAAACCGGTATATTTACATCATATTTTTTACAAATAGCGCTAACTTTTAACGCACGTGTAACATCAGATCCAGAACTAACTATACATAACTTAGAATTATCAAAATCAATTTCATTTACTCGATACCCACTTAATAATATGTCTTTGTTATGAGTCTTAAAGTCACATACTTCTCTAGATAATATAATAACTGTAGGAGTTGATGTTGATGATAATGCCTCAAACCACGTTAAATATAATTCCTCAGAAGATGCTGGACGAATCACATTTAAATTAGGCATAGAACGTAAAGCTGAAATCTGTTCAATTGGAATGTGAGTAGTACCGTCTTGAGCTAAGGAGATTCCATCATGGGTAAAACATATATATTCGGTATTTTCATAATTGATGCCATTCGAATAGAATTTTTCATTAAATCAGAAAAACTTAAGTATGTCGACACAACCACCTTTATTCCTGTTGATAAATAAATTCCGGTAGCAATTGAGCTCATTGCATGTTCCCTAATTCCAAAAACAATATTTCTACCCAAATAATTTTCTTTACTTAAATTTTCACTATCATGAATTTTAACTTTAGTTGAGCGTGATAGATCTGCTGAACCTACTAAAAAATTATTTATACCAGCAAATTCATTCATAATTCTTGATGATTGTTCAATTAAAGTTAGATTTTTATTATTTTCTCCTTTTTCGGGAACTACTAGAGGAGCATCCATTTGTTTATTTTCAACTTCAACAGAAAACAATTTATTACGGAATAATACTTCCTCTTTTAATTTTTGATTATGGTGTTTAAAATATTTTCTTGTTTCTGGAAAAATCTGTAAAAATTGATTTTTATCGTATCCTGGCATTTTTTCAGTAACATCTCTCCCTAAAGGCTTACCATGAGTAACTGGATTTCCTTCAAGTAATGAACCTTTTGCTATTTTCGAAGATACCTCAATAAATAAAGGTTTTGTTCTGTTAGACCGAAGAATATTCAATATTTCATTAACATCATCACCGTTCTCTACATGTTCATAATCCCAGTGAATCGACTCAAATCTACTCTTCATATCATCTCGAAAAGTTTCTTCAGTTTTTCCATCAATGGATGTCTTATTTGAATCATAAAGAACTACAAGATTATCCAATTGAAGAGTACCTGCTAATGACATACTTTCATAAGAGATACCTTCCTCTAAACACCCTTCACCAAGCACACAATAAACTTTTGATATATTATTTTTAATATGCTTCAAGCCAATTGCCATACCAACAGAATTAGCAATTCCTTGCCCCAAAGATCCTGTAGTTGATTCAACAGTCGGATAGCTTCGATATTCAGACAATCCCGGTAACCTAGAATTCTTTTTTCTAAAAGTTAGTAACTCTTCCTTACTTATGCTCCCTTCAAAATAGTGTAGCATATATTGTAAAACAATCCCTTGCCCTCCAGAAAAAATAACTCTATCTCGCAAACCCCAATCAGGATTTCCTGTATCTTTAATCAAAATATCCCATAATGCTAAGCCTAATCCCGCTGAACTCATTCCCATGCCAGGATGACCATTACCTGCATAATCTACTAATTCTGCAATATTTAATCTCAAATTTTCAATAATTCTACTTGAATTTTCCATATTTCTCCTCTAAATATAAAATTATTTTTCTGACACACTCTTGAACGTCACTACTCGTATCAACAACACAAGCATTTGATGGAACTTCTAAATCATATATATACTTTTTCAAAATTTCTTCAGATACAAACCTTTTACTCTTATCTAAAGAATTTTTCCTTAATCTCACTCTCTTTACTAACTCGTGATAGTTATTTTTTAAATAAATTATTGAATAGTCATAATTAAATTCTTCTGCAAGTTCTACCAACTTCTGCCTAAAGCAGACTTTATCAGAGTTTGAATCTGAAATAATGTTTACTTTACTATTCATAAGTTCGACAAACTTTTGTCTTTGAATTTCAAATAATTCACTAATATCATATTTCTTACATTGATCTTCCAACTCCACTTTTATTTCATCTGTAGAGACTCTTGAAAAACTATATTTACTAGCAATAATCTTTGACAAAGTCGTTTTTCCACTACCGGGAACACCTACAAAAATTAAAAATATTGGTTTTTTCATTTGGAAAATTCCTTGATATAATCTGCCTTTAAAATTAGGGATACATGCCTAATAAAATTGTAACTATCTCTAAGAGGGATAGTTTTGCAATTTAAAATATCCTCCATTAACTCAGAATACTCACTTATTTCTGGAATTACTTGAAGTACATTAGTAACTTCACTGCTGGATAAAAAATACGGATTTTTTATTCCTCTACTAATCATCGCAAACTCAATTGCATATTTTGAAAATTTTCTCCCATTAATTGGAGTGCGATCAGACATTTTTGTCAACATTTCTTTATTTAAGCGCTGAACTAGTGTTAAAGTTAGTTTCACACACTCCTTTTTTAAATCCTCCTTATCAAATTTAATACCATCTAATAAAGGTTCCCCATAAATCAAACAATCCAAAATTGATAATTCATATAGAAATAAAGAGTGCCTATTTTTATGTGGAAAAATATCACTTTCAAGAAGATTGTCTCTAACAATTGACATATCAATAATATTAAAGTCAATATCCTTTTCCAATTTTTCTTTTAAATATAGTTTAAGAGAATTAATTTGAACAATTGAATCATAATCACAATTATCCAAAAAAATATTTAAATCAATATCCCCGACATTATCTTTCTTTTTCGCAATACTCCCAATACCATAAATACTAACAATATTGCTCATTCCATTATCCAAAATAAATTTTGAAATTTCCTTTTTTGTCTTAATCAATATCGCTTCATTTACCATCAATAAAAAAGCCTTCCTTTGTATTTTTTATAACAATATCACAAACTGTTTTTAAATATTCATATTCTGATTCAAAACTATTTCTCCGACTCTCAAATTTATTTTTCACAACCTCCAATGGAATTCGTCTTTCAATATTGTCTCTTGATACCCTAAAATTCCACTCTGTCTCTGGATCTGTATATATAAAAATCTTTAGACAAGATTGATTAAAAATATTTGTAAAAGCCATTCCAATTCCCTCAAAAATATTAATATTTGATGGAATATAATCTTTTATTTTTCCGCAGTAGTCTGCTATTTTCTTAAATGTCATACCATTGGTAGCCATGAAAATATCTCTATCCAATGCTGGTAAAAAATAAGCCTCCTCCTGATACACTGTTAATTGTAATTTTTTTCTCAAATGTGAATCAATAAGATAATCATCACTATTTAGTATATTATTCTCTGATAATCCATATACTTTTTTTAAGTTTTCCGCTAAATAAGTTTTCCCGCCAGAACCATTTCCAATAATAACAATATTATTACTATCATTATTTTTTTCTATATATTTTACTAAGTCGTCAATCTGCATTTCTACACCATTTTATATATTTATTTTAATAACTTCACAGTTTCCAATTCTAAATTCAAAGATATTGCTTTGATCAAGATATCCTAGTAATAATAACAAACATCTGATTGCAACATAATGAGAAATAATCAAAATATTCTCTTCATCACTATTTTTAATTCTATTTACTAATGGTACTAGTCGATTACATACATCAGTATAACTCTCTCCATTTGGCGCCTTATTACTAAAACTATGTTTAAAATCTCCTTTTTCCCCTGAAGGCCAAAAATCTTTAAAATTCTTATTTGATAAAAAATTCTGAACCGACATTCCTTCCAAGATCCCTAAAGAACGTTCCTTTAATTCCTCAAGAAATTGTACTTTTTCTATATTCAGCCCTATTTCTTTATAAGTTTCAATAGCTCTTATAGATGATGATATGTAGGCTATATCATATCCTACTTTACTCAATTCTTTTCTTAATTTTCTCGCTTCAATTTTTCCTTCAAAACTTAACGAACATTCTGTCTGTCCTGAGAAGACTGAATATTTTTCAGAATTGATTTCATTCATCTCTGATTTTCCATGTCTAATAATTGTCAGAGTTTTCATGTTACTTTTTCTTATTTCCAAAAGCCTCTTCTAATCTAGTAATTTTATAATTACCACCTTTATTGTCTCCAAACATCAATTCAAGAACTTGTGCAAATTTTATCTCCTCACTATTCTTAAATTCTGATGAATGGAATTCCAGTCTATGCCATCTATTTTCGGGAACCTTTACTATGTCTCCTTTTTTAAAAATCTTTTTTTGGATTTTTCCCTCATCATCTTCTAACCACTCAATAACACTACCTGACTCAATCAGAAGTACTTCTTGCGTTGAATGTTTATGAATTGAACTTGCTGAACCTTCATAAATTCGAATAGTTCTTGCTATAAATTCATTATTTACATATAATTCATGAAATTCTCCCCAAATATGTGATTTATCGAATGTGACCTTCATTACTTACACTCCTTTAGTAATTTTAATATTAAATTTCTATTTACTTTACTTATATTTTCTGGATTATCTTTTATCAATTTTTTACATACGTGATTAATGATATAATTATATTCTTTCTTTCCAAGTTCTTTTAAACATTTTAAAAATTGGTAATTCCATACCGAATTTCCTTTTTTCCAAGATAGACTTCCTAAAAACGCAATATATGCTTGTTCTGAATGAACATCAATTAGTTCACATTCATTGAAATCACCTTTATAAATATATGGTGATAAAAGCATAGATGTTTCTGAATTCGGTGATAAAACCTGTTTTAAAGCACACATCATAGATAAATGCCAGATAACATGATTTGATCCACAAATGAGATATTCCAAATCATCAAAAGTATTTAGAATATTAAGCCAAAAGAAATCTACATCAATAAAAAATTTCTTAGAATTTACCTCTACCTCCACACCTGTTTCCCTTGTTCTTGACACCATGTATTCCATGTTACTGATCCTCAAAAATGTATCTTCAACCTCCTTAGTTTTATTTTGAGGTATCACTTTCTTTGGTGGAAAAACTTTAGGAAACTTTGCAATTAAGCAACTAACTACTTCACTAGAAAAAGTATCGCCACATTCTCTACATTGAATAGTGTCGTTATCTATTACTTTGTATAGTCTAGCTTTATTATTTAGAATACCTGTGTCTAAAAATTCAACTTTTCCACATCTACATTTATATACTTTTCGTTTTTGATTAGTTATAAAACCTTTTTTTATAAGTTTATCTAAATTGAATAATAATTTTTTAAACTCCTCCTTTCCTGAATCTATCCATACATCATCATAACCTATACCTTGCTCATCCAACTCTTTTAGATATGGCTTTACATAATTCTCACGACAATCAATGTAAGAATCGATTGTATTAAGTGCCAACGTATATGGAATTTCTTGACTTTTGGCTATTAAATTGGCAAGCGCAGGAACAATTGTCAATCCGAATTTTACTTTATCACTTCGTGTTCCGATTGGAAATGTAATTATTTTCATTCTATTAAGCTTTCTCCCCTAAAGATTATCCACCAACAATAATAATTATATTTGTAATCAAAAAAATGATTCTTAAAATTTTTTTCATAAAAAACTCCTTCCCAAATTTAATTTATTATATAATAAATTATATATATCTATTTTTTTTGTTGGGAAAGTGGGAATTTGTTATGAAATCAAATCTTGGAAAAACTCTTAGAGCAATACGTACTGGTAAAAATAGAAGCTTAACATCTATTGCTGATAATTATCTTTCAAAATCTCAAATTTCAAGATTTGAGAGAGGAGAATCTGAAATCTCCTGTATCCGATTAATTAATATATTAGATAAATTAAATGTAACCTTAGACGAATTTATAATTTTATACAATAACGATAATAAAAATAGTAAAAAAAACTTTATTGATTTAGTTAATTACATTCGAAAACTCTATTTCAAAAATGAACTTGAAAAATTAAAAGGACTACTACTTGATTCAAAAGATTATAATTTAAATCAACTTGATAAAATAATGATTAAATGCATCATAAACACTATAGATAAATCAATTTCCCCATCTGAAAATGAATTGTTATATCTAACTGATTATCTTTTCAATGTCGACGTCTGGAGATATTATGAAATTATTTTACTTGGAAATTGCGTTCACTCTATCCAATATAATTCTTTATTTTTACTAACTAAAGAAATGATTAATAACTATATTTACTCTTCCCTAAATAAGAATAATAAAAAGATAGTTACTCAACTTGCAATTAATTGCTTAATAATTAGTATTAAAAATGAAGAATTTCAAAATTGTAACTACCTAATTTCTGAAATAAAAAAATTACTTTTTAATGAATTAAATTATTATGAACAGACTGTATTTCTTTATACAGAAGGGTGGCTTGAATTTAAGAAAAAAATAGATGGTGGAAAAATAAAAATGGAACGGGCATTAAAAGTTTTTAGTCTCTTAAATGAACAAGATATGTTTAATAGATATAGTGAGCACTATAAAAATGTTATAGATAATGTTAAGTAATGAGTTTCATTATCATATTTCTTATCTTTTTATACAATAATTTTCTTCACCTCTATTACGCATATTATTCATTGTAGTGATTGTATAATTATATGATTTGCTTTTTATTCTTTTCTTCGCTTATAAGTAAGTACTTCCTATAAAATTGTTACTTTTTACTTCTTGAAACTTCAACCTTTTGATAAAAATTTTAGATAATAAAAATCTCAGGCATTAACAAAATGTCTGAGATATATTAGCATCTCTTACTTTTATAAAATCACTCTTACCATACAATCTTGTAAAATTTTCTCAATATCCTAATAATGTATCTTAATTCATAATTTTGTTCGATAAGAAGTCTTTTTTCAGAAAGCACTCATCTCACATTAACAGTAAAATTGTCCTCGCGTTTAGTTTAGCTTGTTTTCTTGTTATTTTATCGTTCAGCCAAGCATAGGCTACTGTTTTTCCAAATTCAAATTCTACCCATGTTTTAATATTTGAATACTTCGCTCTCAATTGTTTTCTAAATTTACTACTTAACAGTTCTGGAAAGCTGTTACTAGCTATAAAACCATTTATTTCTAGTTCATAAATTAAACGTTTAAAAATATCATATTCAACTTCTTTATATTCCGAAATTATATTTTCTTTTATTTTAAAAAAACAATTAATTATTTTTTGATTATAACCTTGATAATATTCGCAAACAACTTGAAAAATTTCGATTTCATCTTTAGGTAGAAGACTTTGAAATATATCGACTAGACGATAGAACAATGCCTCACATGATACTGCTAACTCTTCTTTTACTTTTTAAAAGCTGTCTTTTCGATAAAAAATTTTTGCTAATAATACAATATCAGGCATTAATACAGTAGCAGAGAAAATATTTGCTTCTCTTTCTTTTACAGAATCACTCTTACCACGTAATTCTGTGAAGCATTTCCCTGAATGCCCTAAAACAAAATGTCCCAATTCATGACACATTGTAAAATTTTGTTTTTCAGTAGAATTATCCTTTTCATATGAAAAAGATATTCCATCTTCATTAATCAAAGTAAGGCCTTCAATTTTTCTACAAGAAAAATGATGTTCAAGTATTTTGATATTGTAACGCTTCAAATAGTAATTTAAATATGAACTAAAATGATAATCTATCAATGATTCACCCGTATTCTTTATAAATTGATAAATATCTTGTTTAGCTATTCTAGCAATTTTAAAATAATTTCCATTCAAAATTAACATCTCCAATTCTATTACAGATTAGCTTTCAATTATTTAAATTGTATAAAAATTAGAAAACGTTGTCTATTTTAGAATCGAGTATTAATAGCTTTGTAAATAATATGTAGTATAACAAAAATTAAGAAAAAGTTTTGTCACATAAAATCATCATCCATCAGACCTAATTTAATAAAAAAGTGGACTCTCGCCCACTAAAAATTCTATGTTTATTTAACAAATTCATCCAAACTTACTTCAAAAAATCTAGCAATTCTTATTGCTTTTTGTAAATAAATATCACTTTGTCCTTTTTCCCAGCGATTAACAGATCTGACATTAACACCTAGATCTTTTGCTAATTGAACACAAGTTATCCCTTTTTCTTGTTTAAGATTTCTTAAATTCATCTATCTTTATAAGGTTACTTAAACCAACCTTTTTACTTTTTTTGGGTGATTTAAATTCTTTTGACTTATAATTTAAATATCAAAATAATGAGAGGTCATTGGACTTTCTCGTCTTATTTCCAATTACTGATAAGGAAGCTTCAACAATCATCGATATTTGTCGCTCTTATCCCGTAGTATTAGATGCTAAGTGGCGATTTGATAGTCTGATTTTTACAGTCTACTTAAAACACTAATATCCGAGGTAAGCCAATGAAGAAAAAATACTCATTTTAGGGTTATTACTTCCTTTTCTTCTACCAGCTACTTTACTGATACTTATTGCAGGAAATCTGTCTGATGATACTACAACTTCTCAAAATGGACAAGAAACTTCCTTGACAGCCAAAGAGGTAGCCAATAAAGCCAATATTTCTGAAGAACGTGCTAAAGACGTCATTCAAATTCTTAATTATCAACTCTCTCACGAGGGCTTTTCTCTAGCTGGCAGTGCCGGAAGTCTTGCAGTAGCTGAACGGGAAAGTGGCTTTGACCCTAAAGCTATTAATACTAGTGGAGGGGTGGCAGGTTATTTCCAATGGTCTGGGTGGTCAAGTTCAGTCAATGGTAATCGCTGGGCTTCTGCTCCACAAAGAGCACTAGAATCTCAAGTAGAATTAAAATTAATGTCTACTGAACTTAGTGGTGCTTATGCAAATGTCAAAAGTAAAATGCAGTCAGCTAGTGATGCGGGAGAAGCAAGTCTCTATTGGTCTGAACATTATGAGGGAGTTGCTTTATCTGATGGACAAACTAAAGCTGACCAACTCAAAGTGAATGCCCGAAAATGGTATAACATCTTCAATGGAACATTAAAAAATAGCAAAACAACAATAGCTTTTTCGGGTAACACTGGATTATCTAAAGGAACACTACTATCCTCCTTTGATTTTCCAAGTGAATATAATGGTAAACTAAAATACGGACAACCAACTTCCAAAAGCGTCACCACACAAGGAGGAAACTCTTATCCTACTGGTCAATGTACTTGGTATGTTTGCAATAGACTAATTGAGACAGGTATTTGTACTGATCCTGCTATTTACAATAATAATGGTAATGGGCAAGATTGGGTTTCGGCACTTGTCTCAAAAGGTTGGAAACAAAGTAACTCACCACAAGTCGGTGCGGTTATGTCAGTAAAAGGAGGATATGGAGAAACATTAGCACAATACGGACACGTTGCCTTTGTTGAAGCTGTCAATAAAGACGGCACATTTCTAATATCAGAATGTAATTATAATCACACTCAAGACAAACCACATTATCAAGTTTTATCACCACAAAGCTACTATAGCTTTGCGACCAAGTAATAAGAAATACTATTTATGATTAAGACTAGTTTAAGATGCTATATGCTATAATATAATTATCCTAAAACTTTTCTTTTTCATAATCTCCACGGGAGCAAGTATCAACTTGCTTCCTTTTTTATTTTTGAGGAGGAAAAATATTATGAAACAATCAATTCCAATCTGGGAGAAATCCAATTTAACTGTTGAAGAGGCCGCTTCTTATTTTAGTATAGGTGTTAATAAGCTACGAGAAATCACCAATGATGACGATTGTGATTTTGTCCTTTGGTGTGGAAGTAAAAGACTCATAAAACGTGTGAAATGTGAAAAATTTCTCGAAAAGCAATTTTCAATTTAATTATTAATTCAAACGCGATAGTTTAATAGCTATCGCTTTTTTTGATTTTACTTAAAGGAAGGAATGTAACATGAAACTAAAGAGAAGAAAAGACAATAATAATCGAGTATTAAAAGATGGAGAATACCAACGTACAAATGGATCCTATGAATATAAATGGCGTGACAAAAAAGGAAAAAGGCACTCCATTTATGCAAAAACTCTTAATGAACTTCGTAAAAAGGAATCTTCTTTACTAAAAGACTCAATAACTGGTATCAATTGTAATGAAAAAATTACTATAAAGTCTTATTGCTTCTCTTGGACTTTTCCAAGCGAAGTTTTTTCATTCTGAGACAAGAAAACTGACAGCAGAATTTCCACTGTCAGTTTTGTTTTGGCTCTATAATTTCTGTAGTGGGTAAATCCACTGTAGAGATTATGGAGCCTTTTTTAGTGTAGAAAAAAGTCCCATATGACCTATAATGAAAAGCGACGAAACTCACATTAGAAAGGGTTCATATGGAACAACTAAATCTTATCACAAATTTTCTCAGAATTAAAGACAAAAATATCACTATCACTGATGAATA
>DVFV01000108.1 GCA_018713045.1 Candidatus Coprosoma intestinipullorum
CTTTCTGTATGTGTTTTTTTGTTCAAACCAATCATACGAGAAAGGAACTCCTTTTTCTAATGTTTAAAGAAATAAATTTAAGGAATCATTCATCCTTACACAAACTATTTTACAGTCTCTTTCTATCTACCTTTATACTTTAGGGTGTTTGACAAAGAGCCCTAAATTATACCAATAAACATCATATGTTTCACATCAACATAAAAACTAAAAAAACTCTAGTCTTACATTAAGATAAAAGCTAGAGTTTAAGTTAAAAAATTTAATTTCTAAACTTACGTATTTTAGGGAACAGGTACTTTATAGTCCACTTAATTTTTTCGTACCCAGTTATCTTAGAACAAGCATAAAAATCTCGTTTATGATTAAAAATAATTCTATCTAAATTATTTATCAATTTTTTATTACCTTCACACTTATCCTGTTTTTCTCGACGCCTAAAATTAATTGCAAATTTCACCATAGAAACATAAATATAGTTTCTACTTATCACATTTATTTTAAAGTCAGTTAATATTTTTTCCCAAGCATCAATATATTTAACAGTATTATTACTTGAATATAGATTGCTAATATCTCGGACAGAACTATTTTCATTATCACAATAATAATATAACGGTTCAGCCAGATAATATATACATTGAGCCTTTGGAATTATTGCAAACAAAAAATATGTGTCTTCCATAATATCCATATCTTCGGGAAATTTATTTTCACCAATAATCTCAGCCTTATATAACTTGTTCCAGCAAAATCCCCCAAATTCATTATCTATAGAACAATGTTCAATCAATTCATTTTTATCAACTTTCCTTGCTTTTGATACAACTGAAGACGTAAATTGATTTTTTTCTTCTAAATAATAGCCACATATTGTGATATCAGAATTACGTTTAACGGCCGATTGAATCATTTTCTCAACAAAATGCATTTCATAAAAATCATCAGAATCACAAAATGTAATATAATCTCCTGTTGCATAGTTTAATCCAATATTACGTGCATGAGATACTCCTTTATTTTGAGTATGAATAACTTTGACACAAGGCTCTTTTTTGTACATATCACAAATATCGCCACTTCTGTCTGGAGACCCATCATCAACAAGTATAAGTTCTATTTTTTTATAAGTTTGAGCCAAAATTGATTCAATACATTTCTTAATACTTTTTTCTGCATTATATACAGGTACAATTATACTTACTTTTTTGAATTTCATAGTTAGTTTTCACCTATAAACTGTGATCCTTCTTAAAATAAGATTTTAAGAGTTCGAATCCAATCACAATTTTTATCAAGAATAATATTATTACCTATAGTCGTTCTTTTATTTATATTTATTTTCTATAGCAGTTTTCACTCTATTAAGAAGAGAATAGGCATTTTTATTTTTTAATAATACAAGTATCGCACCATACATAACAATAGAAAGAACCACTGATAAAATAGTTTTAATAATTAAAGATTTAAAACCCAAGTCACATAATAGACAAATGACTACTATTCCCATACAGCCAACAACGGAGTCTAGTAGATTCTTTAACGTATTTTTTTTAAAAATTACCGGTTTAATAATATCACGACACGAATAACCGTTCATAATCATAGCAGTTAATTCAGCTATCACAGTACTAAGTGAAGTGCCATCATATGACATAAATGGTATTAAAACAAAATTCAAAACAATGTTCTCAATAGCCGTAATAACTGTATTACGCAAAACTAAATTTTCTCTTTTAGCTGGAATTAATACACAATCCGAAAAAATCCAAGAAAATATTGAAAATATTATTGCCCATGAAATAATACGAAGTGAGTTTACTGAAGGCATATATTTTTCACTAGCAATAATTAACACAATTTCTTTACTAAGCATTATTAATCCAATCGCTGCTGGCAAAACCAAAATGCCTAATGAATCAAGTACTTTCGATAAAACTTGATTATACTCGCCAACACGTCTTTGTCCCCATAAAAAAGCTAAACGAGGAATTGTAACAGTCAATAATGCGGATAACAGGCCTTGAGCCATTTGATATATCTTTACAGATGTACTATAAATTCCTACTGCATAATCGTTCTTTATTAATCCAAGAATTGTAGTATCAGAATAAACATATATTGTAACAGCTACAGATGAAGCAAAAATTATTAATATAGGTTTTAAATGTATTCTCCAATTAGTTTTAGTTGTTAATCTTATATCGACAAAACTTTTTGCATGAATAAAATTTAACAAATTTGATCCCACAGCTGAAAAAACAGTAATAGCTGCATATATCAAATAATCTTCTGGCTTCTTAACCAATAAAAATAACAAAATTATAGAAATAATTTTAAAGATTATACTTCTTACTGTTATGTAAGTATAATCTTCATAAATTGTATAAATCCACTCCGTTCCTATAGTCGTAAATAATATTTGTAAACTAAAAATTAATATACAAGAAACATAATTGTGTAAATTTTTAAATATTATCAATGAGGCAAACAATAATAAATAAGCTACTAATGTTGCTATCATATTCAAACTAAAGACCTGACTAGAAAACTCGTCTATCTTATTTTTATTTTCTCGATATTTTGCACCTTCGCGTACAGCGTATGTTTCTATACCTAAACCGGCAATCAAAACAAAATATCCTATGTATGTATTAGAGAAATTATAAATACCGATGCCAGAAACGGATAATACTCTTGAAACATAGGGGAAAGTAATTAATGGAAAAATTAAATTTAAAACACTTCGCAATCCATTAAGAAAAGCATTTACTCCTAAAGATTTCTTTTTCATTTAAATCATATCTTCTTTAATCAATTATTTCTTTAATTTCTTTTAGATAAACTTTATCATCTACCAAAACAACTTTATCATCATCATAATTAAATTCTGCAGTATGTTTATGAGGAATTTTAACTTTTTCTTTTGCCTTCATTTTAAACCATTCATATTCTGAATCTATATGACCTATATCAAACATTTGATTTGGAAAATTGTCATCGATTTTAAGATCACTGATTATAATTTTTGCGGTTGGTCCTACCATTAACAAAACCAATTTATTTTTAGCGTATTTACGAATTGCCTGTTCAATTCTATTTTTCTTATCAAATGCATTTTTGGAAGGAACTATAATACGCGAAATTGAATTTGTTTTTGAAAATAAATCGTTTCCTTCTCCTGATCTAGTGTATTTTCCTTCCACTATCAATATGTCTTTTCCATACCATAAAGATTTCAATTCTTCAAAATATTCTTTGCTTTGACTTTTATCCTTTAAATCTATATACGGTCTAGATATAAACGTTGAACCATATATATTTTTAGTATTTTCAATATCTTTTAAAATCTTTCTATTCTGATAAAAAAATTGTTTATCATAAAAATCTCTACATTTTTTATTATATCGATTCATTTTTTCAAAAACATCTGGTAAACAAATCAGTACATCATCCGTGCTTCCTTTTAAAATCAGCTTTTGCATTTTATTAGCTAATGCAGAATTATAAACTTGATATGGTATATCATTCCCTCGAATAATATCAAATTCTCCATCTCCAAACCTTATGATCGATAAACCCTTATTTTTTACTAATTTTAAAGATTCATAATTATCCATAACGGTAATATTATATTTTCTAATTTTACTCCAAAGAATGATTCCCAATTTTTTGATCTTATTCAATATATTTTTCATCTTTAAACCCTAAGTTCAGCTATTGTAGTAGCCATCACCAAATATCTGACTAATAAAATTGTTTACTTTTGCCTTATATTCTTAATATTTTAAATCTTCACAAATAACATACATCACTATTTTTAACATTACCTTCGTAGTACTATAATTTTTCGATAAAAACTAACCACAATTAGCACCATAACAATCCCTGTAGGAAATGCCGCAATAATCGCCACAGACTGAATATTTACAAACGATGTATCCGTCAAAATCAATGCTAGTGGCAATAATACAAACACTACAGCCCAAAATCCGCGCATTAATTTACTTGGCTCTTCTGAAACTAATAAGCTCTTGTATGAATACTTGGAAATTACCATCGTGATCGAATCAAATACTGTTGAATACAATCCAATCATAGCAAGTATTAACAGAATTAATCCCACTTGATAATGTGGCAAAGTCTTCATCAACAGTACAATGACCTTTGCATAACTATCACCATGGTTTACCAGAGATACAGCATTGATCAAACCATGAATTTGACGAGAAATACCAAAATTGCTCAAAATAAAGAATGATAAGTATGTTCCAAGTAACCCCCAGAAATATCCACCGAATATCAGGTTGCGAATTGTACGTCCCTTACTAATGCTTCCAATAAAAAATGGTGTAGCAACGCACCAAACCATCCAATAAGCCCAATAGTAAACAGTCCAATTTTGTGTAAAGCGTTTATCCTCTACAGTTGCTGACATTGGAATAAAATTAGCAATCAGATTACCAAGAGCTTTGACACTGGAAGTTACCGTAAAGCCTAAACTTCCACTATCAAACAATATAAAAGTCAACAAAAGTCCTAAAAAGGTAAAAGCAATTATCGATAGTCTAGAGATTGCTTTCATCCCTATTATTGAAGCAATTAAGTAGATAGATACAACCAGTAAAATCAATATCAAAGATAATGTTTTAACATTAGCAAATCCTAAAACTGTTTTAACAGCTGTTGATAGTAATGGCATAGACATAGAAAAAGTAGTTGCTGTAGCTGCAATCAATGAAAAGATAGCAATTAGATCGATAACTTTACCTAGCCAGCCATCAATTGATTTTCCAAATAATGGACGACAAGCTTCCGAAAATTTTTGTTTTTTATTCTTAGTGACATAGATCATATAACCAAAGGCAACAGCTAACATTATGTAGAACGACCATGCAATTGGTCCCCAATGAAATAAAGAATAAGTTAATGACCACTCTAATTTATTGGGTTTTGATTTAATTAATGGCTCATTTGCATACATCATCGATTCACATAATGAATAAAAAATAATGTCTGCTGACATCGTTGATGTAAAAATCATCATCCCCCACTTTAACGTAGGGTATTCTGGCTTACTATCTTGCTCTCCAAATTTAATTTCTCCATATTTAGAAAATCCGAAAAATAAAGTGCTAAGTAAAAATAGCAATCCAATAATTAAATAGTATGGTGTTAATTTCTCACACAAAAAGCTTCGCCAACTTTGTAATAAATTCTGCGAAGCTGTCGGTAATTTAATTAAAATAAAGCTTAAGCAAAAGACTGCAAGAACAGGAATAATGACTAATGGCCAATCTATTTTAGCTAAGTTCTTTTTTGAAAACATTGGCTGTTATTCTCCTATAGTTTTATAGCTTGAATCCAAAGCCTTCAATTCATCTAAGCTATCAATTTCAATAATGTCGTTGGGACCAACTTTATGAACTGTTAAGTCAAACTGATCAGGATATTTAAACATAGCCACATCATCCCAATAGATATCACGATTATGAGCTTTAAACTCATCTTCAACTAGATTAGCGAGTTTAGCACTGTCTGAAGCAGCCCATTTAGATACACTATATAATCTATATCCCTTTTCGCCACCATCACGATCACAAGAGACAATATTTCCATTGTCATCTGCATGCATAATCCATTCATCTGTCCACTGATCAACCCAAGTTCCAGCATAACCTGACTTATCAAAAGTAGGATCTAAGACTTGAAGATTATCAATTAACTGATCACCGTCCAATATGATGGTATTTTTTAATTTGTGACGTGCTACATATAATGAAGACAAATTATTATACTCTTGATAATAAGGATTATTAATGACACTTACCCCAGTATATTTATCACAAAGGAAATTAAATTTATCAGCTAAGTATCCGGTAACAACAGTAATATCAGTTATACCATTCTTATTTAATCCTTGGATAATTGTTTCAATCATCCTATGACCATTTACTTTTACTAACGGCTTAGGAATCGTGTTTGTTAAAGGTCTCATTCTAGTCCCAAGACCTGCCGCCATGATAATGGCATTTTCAACTTTAGGCATTTTTCTCCCTCAAATAATTAAGAACTAATTTACTGTATTCCTTGGCATAACGATATTGTGATAAAGAATATTCGCCGAAATCCAATCCAAGTGATTGCTTGTATTCACACCAGTTACTCCAAAGTAAACCACCTACTGCAGCATACGCATAAATTTTGTAACGTGTAATTTCATCACATTTATCTTGATAATAAATATCAATTAATTTATCAAACTGGTCTCTACTATATCCTGCATAGATTGCAAACATTGCTATATCTAAGTCTGGGTCTTGCATCCCTGCATATTCCCAATCTATCAAGAAAGTCTTGCCTTCCTTATTAATAAGGAAATTATCTGCATTAGCATCAATATGACATAAAGTCCAATTAGAAATGTTATTTTCAATAAATGGCTTTAGCTTTAAAACATTATCTTTTGTTATTAAGAAATCTCTATAAGCAGATGGAGCATTGCGTAATGTGTCGTAAAATTCGACTTTCTTCCAAATATCGAATTTATGGTTAACACTGTGCTTTTGCTGATGAAACTTTCTTAATAAATTCATGCATTTGGTTACATCTTGCCAACTATCAGCCTTACTATTTCTGGTACCTTCTAAGAACTCTGATAATTTATATCCATTCTTAGGATTAAGATAAAGGACTCTTTCGGTGTATGGTTCATCCCTTATTTGTTCATACACATCGTATTCTTCTTGACGATTTATCAACTTATCAGTCCCCGTTCCAGGTATACGCATTATGTAACGCTTATCTTTGACAGTAAAAATAAACGAACGATTAGTCATACCTTTCTTTAGAGTATGAATATTATGGATATCAGATTTATCAATCTTAAACGTATTCTCAATAATCTGAATGGCTTCATTTTCAAGGTGGCTAGAATTAGAATCCAGTTCTAGTAACTCTTCATATGAATTAATTTCAGCATGTTCACTATTAGGGATTATTCTTCCATTAATTAAGAAATTATCCTTTTCGGCTAAAGCATCTTCCCAGAACAAATCGTATTTTTTAGCCCTTATTAATGAAGACATTCGTTGAACTAATTTATCTGCATCTGCCTTATTTAGATAAGCAATACCTATCATACGATTACCTAATTGATCTTTAGTATGCCTTACTTTATAACTCTTAGATACAATCCAATTTGATTTAGAAGTTAATTTATCACTAAACAAGTACCAAGATGGACCTTCAATTGTTGAGAATGGGTTATTCTTAAACCAAATATCACATGGGATGATATATCCGTTTTCCAACCTATCTTTAGCTAAATATAAAGAATATATATTATTTCTAGTGCTGTAATGGGTATTTACGATTAACTTAATATTATATTGATCTATTAAATACTCATAATGTTCTTTCATAAAACCGACTACAATTGATATATCAGTAATTCCAACTTTATGTAATTGCTTTATTATTCTTTCAATTAATGGCTCCCTTTTTACCTCAAGTAAACCTTTAGGTTCTTCTGTATTGATTGGAACCATACGTAAACCATAACCTGCGGCCAAAATTGTAGCCCTTTGAGGATGATATAAATTAATATATTTTTCTCTTCTATTAGCTAAATTATTTATCATATGCCAATTTAAAAATCTTTCTTCTTTCGCACTAAAGGATCTTTTACAAATTAGATAATTATAACAAGCTTATTTTCTGTTCTAAAAAATTAATGTAGTGAAAACATTGACACATATGGTACTACTTGGTGATCATGCATAACAAAAATATCATAAACACAAAAAACACCCATAAATAATACAATTATAAAGCTCCATACCAATCTAGGTAATTGTCTAGAATACATTTTTATAGTATATGGTATAGATAATATTTGAATAAATCCAAAATACCAGTATATTCGTTCTATAAGCGGAACTGCATTAAAAATCATGCATACCATTAATGTTAAAGCTTGAATATTAAGATATATTTTATAAGTTATATCATCTGTTATATTTTCTCTACTTGCATACCACTCCATTATAAATACTAAAAAATTTAGAATTGTCTGATATAAAATAAAACTTCTTCCTGCATAATATCCGCCACTATTATATTCCTGAACATAAGTACTATATTTTGAAGAATTTACGAGCAGTAGTGTAATTTGATTTCTTATTACCCCTATATGATTTAATCCATAAACTAAAATCAACGCTCCCAAAAAAATTAATAAATATTTTGTTTTGGTTAAATCTATTTTGGGGACAAATAAAAAGATTAGACATATTAATGCAGATCTATGTATGGTAAACGCAATCAGATTAAAAATAATATATTTTGTATTCTTTCCTTCTTTTAAATACTTCAAAGCATATAAAATAATTGCCATAGCAACTAATTGCCTAATAACATTTAAAGAAATGAAATAATATCTACTAATAAACAATATTAATAAACTAAATACAATATCGTTAGATTGATCAAAAATTGCATTCCAAGTAAAAAAGATAAATAAAAATGAAGTTACAAATATTAAAATTTGTGGTGAAGACGATATTTTCCCCAACAGTTTTATCAAGCCTTGAAAGCCAATTTCAAAATTATCTGTATTAATTCCAGCCTGAACTCGTTGGAAGCCATTCCAATAAACTGCCAAAAAGTCGGATCCGACATTAAATCTTAATGCTGATATAAGGAACATGGGGAGCATACATAATAATTTTAATAAATTTTCTGCTGTAATATTTTTATTATTTATACTAAGTACAGTATTTTGCCCACCCACAGATGGTATAAAACTTGCTATAAGCAATGTTACAATAATACCAAATAGATAAATCATTTATTTCTCCTAAAATATTTATCATGATAAAACATAACAGTGTCCTTTAATCCTATCTGTGATACCTTTTCTTTAATTGAATGAGGCATTCGAACAATTTGTTCAGTTCTTTCACCTATTTTGTATCCAAAACATCTTGTGACAAACTGTCCTATTTTATGATATTTCTTCTCTTTTTTATCCTTCCACGATGCCACATAATGATGTATAGCAACAGTATTACTAGTAATTTTTTTCTCCCCTGTAAAATAATTCAACGGGCAAAAATAATCTTTAGGATAAATAGTAATACCATCTACCTTTTGTACACCATTCATTGGTTTCAATCCATCTTCTTTTAAAAAAGATGCTACCCTTTTTCCAACAGGCGTAAGAATAGGAAGACCATCCTTATTCAAAAAATGACTATTATTATAATTTTGTATAATTTTCTTATAGAATGGATTATTAGCAAAAGTCGCCATTCCTATTCCCGGATTCACACTATCATAATTTTCAGTTTCTAATGCAAAGAATGGTCCATTTTTAATGATGGAATCTATTGGTTTTATCAATTCCACATCAGTATCTAAATATATTCCACCATATGTATACAAAACTTTAAATCTTGCATAATCACTTACATATGCCCATTTTTTAGCATCATATGCTTCTTTAGTATACGCACATTGTTTTACATTAAAGTTAGTTTCATCCCATCTCTTTATTTCATAATCTGGACAATATTTTTTCCAACTTAAGATGCACTTTTTTACTATTTGAGGTTCTGGATTATTTCCAAACCAAAAATAATGAATAATTTTTGGAATCTTTCTTTTCACTTTAAATTCCTATCTAAAAAATAGAAGTAGTATAATTTACTTTTTTATATTTTGAAAAGTCATATAAATAATCAGTCAAGTTCTTTTCAATATAATCTATATCTGCTTTACTTTGAGGATATCTATCCATCAATCTCGTATTATTTATTGATACACTTGGATCAAAATATTTTTTAGGATTAACATGCTCATTGATACTCAAAAAATTTTCTATCTTCTTAACAGTTGTATCATACTCGTATACTAGATCTTCAAAATTAATAGTAATGACATCATGACTATTATTTCTTTTGGCATTTTCTCTTAATTCTTTATAATAATTTACAAAAGTCTTTACGTCCTTACGTGGCATAAATCTTCCTTCACCCGTCCAGTTTCCAGCATATTTTGCTAAAATCCATAAATCTCTAGGGTCACGATCTACTACTATTGCTTTAGGATCTTTAAAGAATGGAAAACTTTGCTCTGGTGCGTCTCCTTCAAAAGGTTGATCTAAAACTACCGGTTTTTCAAAACTGGCCCCAGCTGCTTTCAATAATTCTGTGGTATAAGTTTGCGTTTTCTCATAAAAATCTTCAGGATTTATAGATAAATACATACCACGTGCAGGCCATACATCCCAAGATTTTTTTGTAATCTTTTCAAATACAGGAAATACTATTTTTTTAAATCCTAATACAATACTATTTTTTAAGACACTCTTAGTCATATAATCGGAATTATCAATTCCTATCCATTCATCTTGTATTAAGCTATTTACATAGTTATATGTTATTTTTTTAAATATCTTTGGCTCAATAGTCTTATGAACTAATGGAGTTTCTGCCCACTTTACTGTTGAATTTATATATCTATGAATTGCAACATCACCTGACATATGTCTAGAATGTTGTTTAACTAAATGATATTCTAAATCTTCTAGCCCATCTGGCTGAAAAGCATATTGAAACTCAGCATTTCCTAAGACTTGTAATTCGTTGTATTCTTTCAATAAATCTACTACTGCACTTGATCCAGTACCACCATAACTACATACGCCAATTATCACATTTATCTCCCCCTATATTTAATACTTAAAGCTAAGTGTGCTAACTTAAATCTAACCAAGAAAGCTCTAGATATACAATCAGTAACTGCGAAATATCTCAATCGCAATTTGTGTTTTTTTGCTAATGAATACAATATTCTGATATATTTTCTTCTTTGTTTACTAGTTATATTATCGACTTTATAAGTATCAGAAATCGCACTAAAAATTTTTACTAGTACGTAAAGATCCCAGTAATCATATGTATTTGTTCTTAATGTATAATTGTTCATTCTTCTAATAAAAAATATTTTATCTTCTATATCTTTTATTTCTCTATTAAACGTAATTGATCCTTCACGAACGCTATAAAAATAATTAGCCCTATTTGAAAGTACTACAATATTGGCATGATCATAAATTTTATACATAGTACCAATATCTTCATAATTTCTTCCTTCTGGAAATTGAATACTATATTTTGTCATGATATCTCGTTTTATCAATTTTCCCCAGGCATAATTAGTATCAAAAAAGCCAAAAAGGGCATCAGCTGCATTTTGTTTAAAAATTCTAAATTTTCTATTTTTATAATGATATTTATTCTCATTATCTACAATACATTCTTTTATAGATACAATATCAGCATTATATTTTTTAGCACAATTTATCATTACTTCAAGATAATCATTACTAATCCAATCATCTGAATCTATAAAAGTAATATATTTCCCCACTGCATGTTTTATTCCAGTATTTCTAGCTCCAGATAATCCTTTATTCTTTTGATCAATTATTTTTAATCTATTATCAGAGAACTGTTGTAGTTTACCTAAAGAATCGTCTGTTGAACCATCATTTACGACAATTAATTCATAATTTTTAAAAGTTTGTTGAAGTATAGATCTAATACATTTGGAAACATACTCTTCAACATTATATACAGGGACCACTATTGAGATTAACGGTTTATCATTCAAGTTGTTTCACAACCCTTTCTAAATATTTTTGCGTGGAAAAATTAGTTTTAATATAAGAATATGTTTCGTATCTATCTACTAAAGTATCATTAATTAATGATGCATCAATCGCATGACTTAATTTATCTTTTAAGTTTTCTGCTTTATTTAAAACAACCGCATAATGTTGTACGTATTCGGGGATTCCACCAGAGTTAGTAGTTATAACTTTAGTTCCGCAACTTAAAGCTTCAACCATTGTCAATCCTGCAGGTTCTTCCCATGTTGAAGGTAGTATAGTTACATCAGCTACATTATAATAATCAGCTAATTTATCATGTGCAATATATCCCGTGAATAAAACATGTGGCGAAATTTCGTGAGCTTTATGCTTAACTAAATCAACATAATCACTTTTTTCATTAGCTCCATGCATTATGCTTCCTACAATTAGTAATTTATAGTTATCAACTTTTACTTTTTTTAGAGCATCTAATAAAATATCCAATCCTTTTTCTTTAGAGATTCTACCAGTAAACAGTATAATTTTGTCATTCGGCGAGATTGAATACTTATTATTAATTTGGTGACGAATCGTTTTTTTATGATCTAATGAATATGGCTTAAACAAATCAGTATCAATCGCGTTATAAACAACCTTAGTCTTTTCTAAACCTATAGGTCCAATTGGATTATCTTTAGATTCTATTTGATGAGCTACATACTTACTAACACATAAATATCCCGCACAATTATCAAATACTTTTTTACATTTTGCATTTATTCTTGGCACATTGTGCAAATGATAATAATATTGTACACTATAATGTGACAATTGAATTATCCATGCAATTGGAATATTATTCTCCAGTATTAATTTATCAAATTGATTTTTCTTTAAATATTTAGATACATACTTTATATAATAAAGTAATGAAAAAATTGATTTATACGAAATAGCTTTTACGGCACTTCTTTGCTTTACAA
>DVFV01000109.1 GCA_018713045.1 Candidatus Coprosoma intestinipullorum
TATAAATTAGATTGCTTGTCATAGTTAAATATGTCCTGTGAATCTGCATTAAAATCTTTTATTATGCCATAGTCTAATAATTTTTTGGAGTTATTATAAACCTTTAAAGAACTATTTAATGAAAAAATTGAACTTGATAATAATGATATTCCAATTATCATCATAACAGTTATTACAAATTTAAGTCGTGCACTTGTCTTACTAATTTTTATAGCAATATTTTGTTTCTTAATAATACTTGCTGTATTATAACCTTTAAGTATAATACTGACACACGCTAAATTTAATATATAAGTAATTAATAACAAAATTAAAATTATAATTGTTAAAAATAAGAATTGCAAAATATTAATATTTTTTACAAATATAGCAGTTAAAATCAAAATTATAACTGATGATAATATATATATCTTACTCTTATCTTTAATCATTAAGTTTGCAATTTTTGTTTTATCAAATCCTAATAATTTCATACAGCCAATTTTCTTTGAATTATAATAAGTATCATAAACTTCAAAAATAAAGTAGAAAATCATGATAACAAAAATTGCACATACTAATAAAATAATGATTTCTCCTTGTAAATTATTCGTTGATAAGCCTGATATTATATCTTCACCAACTATTAATTTTAAATTATTACTAAAATTCACAAAATCATTATTATCTTTATAATATACTAAATATTCTCCGTAATAATTTCCTTGTTCATTTAATAATGTAGAAAAAGTATAAAAATTATATTTATTATTATTTAACAAATCTCTTATTATAAATGCTTGATTTTTATTATTATGATTATATGTAGAAATAAATGATAAATCGTTTGAGCTATTGTTTAATTTATCTACTTTAAATTTTTTATTAATCAGTTCTTTTATTTGCTCAACATTATCTTCTGTAACATATATGTTTCTTATAGAACTATCGGTGCTAGAAACATTTGATTTAGCAAGTATAACATTATTTTCTTTTGCTAATTCTAATATTCTTGTCATTGTTTCATTAGTAACAGAAACCCCATCATTATAATTAATTCTAACCGAGTTTCTATCGTATCCAGAAAATACTAAATAATCTTTTGATTGATTAAAATCTAAAAAAACAATAGAAATAACAGTCGCTACCAATATACAAAATATTGGTATTATTTTAGTCATATTTTTCATTCTCTCACCCACTTATTTTTCTTTAGTTTCATTATACTACATTACTCTTTGTTATTTTCAGAAAATTGAAATATTTACATTTAACTTTACAAACCGCAGGGGTGTGGGGACAGTGGTTTGTTTTGTAAATTTTTTTGCAAAAAAGTATTGACATTTCAATTCAATATGAAAAGCCACATCCTATCGTATGGCAAAAAAGTTTATTACTTAATAATTTGTAAAAGGTTATATACTACTTATTTAGTAAATATTAGTATTAACCTTTTTCTTTTTGCTTTTTTATAAGGAAGTGGCGGTAATAGGAGTACAAGCAACAATGCTTGTAAAAAATGGCTATTTCATTTCCTCTTGTAGATATTGATTTATTCAATATTAATACTTAATAAAAAGTGCCTAAAATAGTCATAAATATCAGAAAGGAGTTTTAAAATGTGTAAGATTTATACTGTGAGTGAATTAAATAATAAACCGTTTATTAGATTGACTGGTAAATGGTTAGAAGAAAAAGGCTTTAATAAAGGCGATAAATTTAGATTATTTTATGATAATGGAATTTTAGTCTTAATCAAAATTGATAAAGAAGATACAAATAAAGATTTAAAAAAATAAAGTTAATAAGAAAATATCAATAATTATTATTAACTAGCTTTACCCAACTGGTGCAGATATAGTTATTTATAATTATATTAATGCTGACGCAAAGAGTGCTTTGAATTTTAATTATTATATTTATCTTAAAAGAAAGGAACGTGATACAATGAATTATAATAACCATCCGAAACTTAATTATGTTTATGTTGGGATTGACTGCCATAAGGAAGTTCATACGGCTTGTGTTATTAGTCCATTTAACGAAACGTTGGAAACATTAACTTTTAAAAATGATTATAAAGACTTTAAAAATTTAATTGATATGGTATCAAAATATACAAAAGATGGAATACAAGCTATTTACGGTTTAGAAGATGTAAAACATCTAGGTCATACACTAGCTGGTTATCTTATAGAAAGAGGCTTTATTGTTAAACATATTTTATCTAGTTATACAGCTATTGAAAGAGCTAAACACCCCATCATTGATAAAACTGATGAAATAGATGCAAGATGTATAGCTAAAGTTACTTTGGATGAATTTCTTAATCTACCGAATGTTAAAGAAGAAGAATTATACTGGACACTAAAACAGTTTATCAAAATGAAAACAAATATTAATAGAAGTAATGCAAAACTAAAAAACAAGCTACACGCACAACTATTACATCATTATCCTAATTACAGTAATTTTTTCAGTAGTATTGATGGTAAAAGTGCATTAGACTTTTGGGAAAATTATCCTAGTCCAAATATGATTAAAGATTTTACTCCAGAACAGTTAGTAGAAGATTTTAAAAGTAAAGGTGGCAAGGGTGGATTTTCTATAAAGAAAGCTACTCTCATTTTAAACTATATTAAAGATTACAACTACTCAAAAGAAATGGAATATCAAGAAAACCGTAACCAATTAATTATTACTATTATAAGAAATATAAAAAACAACAATTTACAAAAAGAACAGCTAGACAATGATATTATTAATTTATATGATAAATTAAATGTACATCTACATACATTGATTGGCTTAACAAAAACTACGAGTGCCGAAATAATATCAGAAATTGGCGACATCAAAAGGTTTTCTAACTCTAGTAAACTAGCCAAATATTGTGGTATAGCTCCAATTAACCGTTCGAGTGGTGGTAGTGATAAAGTTAAACGAAATGAATTTGGAAACAGAACTTTAAACAGTTACATTTATTATCTAGCTTGTCGCTCAATTTCCACAGGTAAAGATATGACCACACCACAAAATGCCATCTTTTTAGATTATTACTACAAAAAAATTTCTGATGGTAAAACTAAAAAGCAAGCCTTAACTTGTGTTATGCGAAGAATTGTAAATATAATTTACAAAATATTAAATGAAAATATACCATACCAACATCCAAAAAATCTAAACACCAAGTGTTTAGATAATGTTTCTGAAAAAATGTTAAAAATTAAAGATGAAAAGAAAAAAATTATTAAAAATTGCTAAAATTTTTGAATAGCAAGAG
>DVFV01000110.1 GCA_018713045.1 Candidatus Coprosoma intestinipullorum
CATTCGAAACAACACAGCTCTAAAACCTCTACATCTGACTATCTTATTATCTCGATGTTTTGGAACCATTCGAAACAACACAGCTCTAAAACCGATGAAATAGATACCTATTTTTGGTATGCGTTTTGGAACCATTCGAAACAACACAGCTCTAAAACATTATGTTATACGATGAATTTTTAACTTTGGTTTTGGAACCATTCGAAACAACACAGCTCTAAAACACTTACCTTATCGCCTTAAATGGAAAAAAAGTTTTGGAACCATTCGAAACAACACAGCTCTAAAACCTCGTGGACCACTTTTTCTCACAAGATTTCGTAATCGCGCCATTCGTTCACAGCAAAACTTCAGCTCCGAACGATTCCATTCATAAAATCGAATTTTAGTTATTCTCATTATATCATAAGAGTAGTCCATATAACAATGCTTTCATCTAAACTTATATTACGTTCAAAAAAAACAAGATACCTTCCCAGGTACCTTGTTATTCTTATGACTCTCCCTTATCTTCTAGTAAAACATAGTCATTATCTAAAATGTATTGTGGGAAATCATAAAGTTTTCGTGGTTCTAAAAAGAGCACTGTTTGGTTACTCAGTTCAATATACTCTAACAACTTCTCTACTTCACCTTTCGACAAATAAGCACCGCTATTAACCAAAACTAACAATTTCTTTTTGCTAAGATATTGATAAATTTGAAGAATTTCAAAACATTTTTTAAAGATGGTGTCACTTCGTGTTTCAATTTTAATACCAAGATCTTTGATGAGTTCTAAAATCGTAATGTCATCGCATTCCAGATCCAACTCATTTTCTAAGCATTCATAGGATATTAGTTCTGTAATCTTAGCTGCCAGATTTTCAATCTGAGTCTTAATTTCTGGTTTATCATTCAATTGCCCCTCCAAATCAGCGTATATCAGCTTCAAAACAGCAGGAGAGTTGATTTCAAAACCTAAAATATCAGTAATCAGCAGGATTTCTGTCATCTTTAAAGAAACCATTTTCTCTGTGAAAAACTTTAAATCACTCGCTTCAGAATAGCTATAACATTGTTTAACGATATTAGCATAAACAGTAACATCTTCAATAGCCAGAATTGTCGCGTTTTCAAGTGGTAGCGGTGTATCTAATAGTGGAAAATTAATCTTGATCACTATAATCCTCTCCAAGAAATACAAGACGTCTATCAGAATTAGCAATGCTGGTATTTTGCTCACCATTCAAATAAATCATACGAGCAAACTGTTTTTCAGTCACTGTCAAAAGTGTGATGCTTCCTTTTTTAGGATTATTGGCTTGAAGTCTATCAATCATCGCTTTATTGGCAGAATTATTTAATAACAATTTGCTATAAACTGAAAATTGGTGCATGATAAAGCCTTCACTCAATAAAAATTTTCGAAATTGACGATAGGCTTTTCGTTCTTCTGCTGTTTCGGTTGGCATATCAAACATTAAAATCATTCGCATATATCGATAACTCATATCCTAAATTCAGGAACTCCTTTCCCACCATGATTTAGAGCTTTAACCACTTTCTTCGTATAATCACTAACGATATTGTTTAGGAACATTTCTTTATGGTTATAAGAATAGGTTTCATCAAACATCGTAAACAATTCGCGTTTAATCTTAACAAAGGAAGCGTTACGATTTTCATACACAATTCTATCAACAATTGGACGGAATGACTCCATGATATCACTAGCCAGATTAAACTGGTTGAATTGGTTAGCATGTTTTAAGCCGAATTGCGTCATACAACCACAAACAACTAATTCACGCGCAAACATACTCAACAACAAAGTATACCCATAGTCTAACCCAGCATTAATATCATTATCCTGATCACGCGAGAAATCATTTCCAAACAAGGTATTAAAATAAATTCTTGCAGAATGTCCCTCACGATTACTGGGATCAAAAGGCTCTAAGCCGTGATATAACTCCATAATAGATTGGGATTTTTCAAAGAAAGAACATTTACCAAGATACATGCTTTGGTTTAATATTTTCTGGGCAATAATCGTTGTCCAAACATCACATTTGACATCATCGTCCCAAGCAATTTGATTTGTCAGCTGTAAACTAGAATCATGGCGTCCATAGTAAGGCGTCAGCATTGCAGTTGGCAAACGTTTTTCATCACAAAAAATAATTAAAATATTTCTCTCGACTAAGCGTTCAATCAACATCGTCGTCAATACAATATTCGTCGTTTCAAGCAACAGAATATCAATCTCTTCCAGATGAATCATTTCAGTATGATAAGCATCTTTAAAAATCAAATGATTATTCTTATACGACAATTTAGAATGCTCATTAACAATAACCGTACGCCATCCCATTACTCTTCTCCTAATTTACTCAAATCAATACGTGTTTCATAAAGACCAGTGATAGATTGGTGGATAAGGGTGGCATTCAGACATTCTTTTGTTGAGGTATAGCGTTTACGTGGAATTTTTTCACCAAGGAAATTGAAATCAGCCGGCGCACCTAATGCAGTCAGTGTTAATAAATTAATAAATGAATTTGAAATTTCCTCAATTGAGAAGTTATCCATACTATCTGCAACTGCTCTAATTTTACTTAAATTTTTTTCAACATCAACATATAAGTTAGCAAAGTCTTCCACACAAGATAAAACTTTTTCAAATTCTTTTTTATGCTCACTAACATATTTTAAATATTCAGTGCTATTAAAATTATCAGCTCGATGAGCATGATAAAGCAATTCTACTAAATATCCTGGAAGCACCATTTCATTCCCTTTTTGAAGTTCTGAAGCACTAGCTAACAAGCGTCTTCTTCCACCTTCAAATTCAAAAAGACTATATTTTGGAAGTTTTATTAATTTATCTTCTCGAATATTGTGATATCCTTTATTTTCTAAGAATTCAACTGGATTTTCTTCAAAGAAAGAACGTTCCATGATAGAAATACCAACTAGCTCTTTTACAGTTTTCAATTTCTTAGCTTTACCTTTTTCGACGTCAGCTACAACAAAAACAGAATAAGCTACTGTTGGACTATCAAAACCACCATATTTTTTAGTATCCCAATAAACTTTTTTTGTCTTTCGTGGAATTAATTTATCAGAGTCACCTTTAGGTAAAATTGATTCTTTTGAGAATCCTCCCGTCTGAGTTTCAACCTTTTTAACAATATTGACTTGTGGGTAGGATAAAACTTTTCGAACTTTTTCAAAGTCAATTTGCTTATTCCAAGCAATTTCACCGTCAGCATTTGTCTCGATAATAGGTCGCTCAAAGACAGTACCATCCGCATATTTAACCTTAGTTTTAAAGAAATTCATTAAATTTGAATAGAAGAAATATTTCGCTGTTGCTTTATCGCTTGAATTAGTGATAAATTTACGAATATCATATTTCTTGTACTCACCATAAACAAATTCAGAAGCTAATTTAGGATATTTTTTCAATAATGCTGTTCCAACAACTGCATTAAGATAAGCATCATGAGCATGATGATAATCATTAATTTCGCGAACTTTATAAAATTTAAAATCTTTTCGGAACTGTGAAACCAGATTTGATTTCAAAGTGATGACTTTCACATCACGAATCACTTTGTCATTTTCATCACGTTCTGTATTAAAACGAGCATCTAAAATCTGTGCCACATGTTTTGTGATTTGACGTGTTTCAACCAATTGACGTTTAATAAATCCAGCCTTATCTGCTTCAGTCAATCCACCACGTTCGGCTTTCGTTAAATTATCAAATTTACGTTTAGAGATTAGTCTTGATTTATACAATCGAATCCATTCTGCCTTTCTAGCACGAACAATATCAAGATTTGGTACATCATCTGATTTACCTCGATTTTTAGCTGAACTTGTTAGTACTCTATTATCAATAGAGTCATCCTTAATAAAGGCTTGAGGAATAATGTGGTCAATATCATAATTGCTTAGATGGTCAATATCTAACTCATCACCAGTGTACATATCTTTACCATTTTGAATGTAGTAAAGGAAGAGTTTATCATTTTGAAGATGATTATTTTCAACTTTATCTTCAATATATGACGGTTTTTCCACATTAAGAATATTACTTCCTAACTCTTTTAATGAGTTCTGAAGTTTTTTCAAACGTTGTTGGGATTGGCTTCTTTCTCTATTAGTTGTTTGATTTTCACGCGCCATCTCAATAACAATATTATCAGGATTATGTCCCATCACTTTAACTAGCTCATCAACGATTTTGACACTTTGTAGAATACCTTTTTTGATAGCAGGGCTTCCAGGTAAATCATGAACAACAGCTTTAATATCATCGATATCACCAACAACTTGTGATTTTTGGATGATTTGTTTAAATGGTAATGTATCGTCGTTAATTAACTGCATAAAGTTACGATTAGCAAAACCATCATCAATCAGATAATCAAGAATAGTCTTATTATTTTCTTTATTACGAATACCGTTAATTAATTTATATGACAAACGACCCCAGCCAGTATAATGACGGCGTTCAAATTTCTTCAATTGTTGTGGCGAAAAGATATCACTATATTTTTGAAGGCGCTGCTGAATCATTTCTCTATCTTCAAACAAAGTCAACGTCTTGATAATATCTTCAATTATTTCTTCGTTTACTTTATCATCTAAGAAGGATTTATCTAGAATTTTTTTCAAATCATGATAAGTGCCAAGACTAGCATTAAATGATTTATTTTCCTTATCAAGTCCAATTAAATCTTTAATACGATATTCAGGAAATTCTTTATTAAGATAATTTAAAACTTTTTCTTTGGTAACTTTGCGATTTTCTTTAAAGACATGGTCAAAGATTTCTTGCTTCATATTTGAATCAAAGAAAGATTCTTTTCCTTGCTCATTAACATACTTAATTTTGGTTAATTCATTATAAACCGCATATGTTTCATATACATGACTGTGTTTTGGTAAAACTTTCTCCTCTGGTAAATACAAATCATTTGAAGTCATGCGCGTAATGAATTTTTCAGCTGATTTTTCTTTATCAATTACCTTATCGAAATTCCACGGTGTAATCTTCTCATCTAAATGATATTCTGCCCATGCAAATCGACTATCTTTTCGTGCTAACGGACCGACATAGTAAGGGATTCTAAAAGTCAAGATTTTTTCAATTCTATCTTGGTTCTCTTTTAAAAATGAATAATAATCACCTTGACGACGTAAGATTGCATGCATTTCCTGTAAATGAATTTGGTGCGGAATCGAACCATTATCAAATGTTCTTTGTTTTCTTAAAAAATCTTCACGTTCAATTTTATCTAGGAAATATTCACTTCCATCAATTTTTGAAAGAGTATTTTTTAAATATTTATAGAATTCATCCTGTTTAACACCATTTTCAATATAGCCCGCATAACCATTTTTGTTTTTATCTTTAAAAATATCGTGATACAACTCAGATTTATTTGCCTTAATGAATTCTTTTAGCTTTTCTAAGTCTTCATGATGTTCAACATAACGTTTAAGCATCGAAGCAGATAACGGAGCTTTAGTTGAATTATCATCAACAGTTAAGATACCTGAAAGTAAGATTGCATCATAAAGATTTTTAGCTGAAGTAAATAAATCTGCATAATCGTCTCCAATTTTCCCAAGTAACTCTTCTAAATCCTCTTCATAGGAATCTTTAGAAAATTGTAACTTAGCATCTTCAGATAATTTGAAATTCATTTTAAAATTAGGCTGTAATCCTAAAGCCAAAGCAATAAGAT
>DVFV01000111.1 GCA_018713045.1 Candidatus Coprosoma intestinipullorum
TGTGTCTCTCATCGTCAAATAATTCATAAGCAAGAGACTTAGCCACCTCGGTTTTACCGACACCGGTTGGACCCAAGAAAATAAATGAACCAATTGGTCTGTTAGGATCCTTAATACCAGCTCTAGCTCTGATAATAGCTTCACTAACTAAATGTAATGCTTTATCTTGACCTTTAACTCGTTTCTTTAAATTTTCCTCTAGATGTAATAACTTTTCTCTTTCAGTACCAACTAATTTACTAATTGGAATATTAGTCCACTTAGAAATAATTTTCGCAATAGACTCATCATCGACAACATCACTTAAAATAGAATTTTTGTTATTAGTCTTTAAGTTTTCAAGCTCTTTCTCTAAAGCTGGAATAACCCCATGACGAAGTCTAGCAGCAGTTTCCAAATCGTATTTAGCCTCTGCATATTCCAAATCTCTGTTAGCTTTTTCGATTTCTTCTTTTTTCTTGTTGATTTGGTTGTTAACCTCTTTTTCAGCTTCCCAGTCAGCCCGAAGTTTGCTTTCCTTTTCCTTCATATCCTTAAGTTTATTATCAATCTCTTTAATTCTGTTCTTAGAAAACTCATCCTTTTCCTTTTTTAAAGCCTCACGTTCAACCTCGAGTCTCATAATTTGTCTTGTTAAAGTATCAAGTGAAGTAGGAACTGACTCAAGCTGAACCTTAATAGTCGCACAAGCCTCATCTACTAAATCGATAGCCTTATCAGGTAAATACCTATCGGTAATATATCTATCAGATAAAGTAGCTGCTGCAACCAAAGCTTTATCCTTAATAGTAACTCCGTGATAAACCTCAAATCTAGATTTTAAACCACGTAAAATAGTTATCGTATCAAGAACTGTTGGCTCAGAAACTAAAACCTTTTGGAAACGTCTCTCTAAAGCTCCATCTTTTTCGATATATTTACGGTACTCATTTAAAGTAGTCGCCCCAATACAGTGAATCTCACCTCTGGCCAGCATTGGCTTAAGCATGTTTCCAGCATCCATCGCACCTTCCACAGCGCCCGCACCGACAATCATGTGAATTTCATCGATAAACATAATTATCTCGCCATCAGAATCTTTGACCTCTTTTAAGACAGCCTTTAATCTCTCTTCGAATTCACCACGATATTTAGCTCCAGCAACTAAAGCTCCCATATCGAGTTCCCAAATCTTTTTATTTTTTAAACTGTTAGGAACATCGCCCTTGACAATTCTTTGGGCAAGACCTTCGACAATCGCTGTTTTACCAACACCAGGTTCACCAATTAAAACCGGATTGTTTTTTGTCTTTCTTGATAAAATACGGGTAATACTTCTAATTTCATCATCACGGCCAATAACCGGATCGACTTTTCCATCCTTAACTGCCGCAACAATATCACGGCCGTATTTCTCAAGTGGGTTTTTAAGCCCTTCTTGATATTCTTGTTCTGGATTCATATTATCCCTCCATTCTAAAAAACTCAGCGCATTTTCTCACTGACTGTCTTAATTATACTACATCATTTAGCACTTGTCAAGAAAGAGTGCTAATTTATTTTTGAAAAATTGTTTTGTGCTTTAGCTCTAATTTATTTAAAAAAACTGCCTATTATAAAAGCAGTCATTATATATATAAAAATTGTTTATTTATTTTTTTAAATGTTCGCTTGTATAACTATTCGTTATACTGTATAATTTTATTAGGGAAACTTAGCAGTTGAGTGCTTACCTCCGAGAGGAGGTGATGGTATGACTAAGAAAGATTTTTTAATCTTTGCTCTAATCATTATCATCCTTCTATTAATTTTATTATTATATAAATGATAATGAATTTTATAAATAGAAAAGTACTCAATCTCTTGGATTAAGTACTTACACAAAAATATAATACGGTAAGTACTCAACATAGAAGTGTTAAGCCTTCCCTTTTTTATTTTATGAAGCTTCCTTCATCTGTATACATCATAACATAAAAAAAGGTGATTGGCAAGCTCCTTTAAAGTATTCACAAAATATTTTTAATATTGTCACTAATTACTATTATCTTCTTACTCATAGCCTTACTTTTTACACTTGTAATTTAGTAACCTATAATAAGAGAAAAGTACCCAATCAAATCATTTACTTTGATTAAGTACTTCCAAAAAATACTTTAGGTAAGTACTCAACACGATGGTGTTAAGCCTTCCCTTTTTTATTTTATGAAGCTTCTTTCACCTATATACATTGTAACACATAAAACAAATTCTTGACAAGAAGCTTCACTATATATCTCAAAATTACCTTAACCCAATTGATTTTTAATTTTTATATTGATAAAATGAAAATAAAGGTGAGAATATGAAAACTATATCTTTATGTATGATAGTGAAAGATGAAGAGGCTGTTCTAGACAAATGTTTAAAAAGTGTTCATGATTTAGTTGATGAAATAATTATTGTTGATACTGGATCAACCGATAAAACCAAAGAAATAGCTAAAAAATATACAGATAAAATATATGATTTTAAGTGGGTCGATGACTTTGCTAAAGCCCGTAATTATTCATTTTCCAAAGCCACAAAAGACTACATATTATGGTTAGATGCTGACGATTATATTGAAGAAGAAGACCGAAAAAAATTTGAAGAATTAAGA
This sequence comes from Candidatus Coprosoma intestinipullorum, assembly GCA_018713045.1. Classification (GTDB taxonomy): domain Bacteria; phylum Bacillota_I; class Bacilli_A; order RF39; family UBA660; genus Coprosoma; species Coprosoma intestinipullorum. The sequence goes on from DVFV01000111.1 coordinate 2,621, forward strand.
AAAACAATTGATGGCTCAGTCGATATATATACTATGATTTATATCTATAGCCGGGATAAAAATGGAAATCCTACTTATGTTCAAAGAAAACACAGACTACTTAAAAGAGAAAATAACTATAAATGGGAAAGTCCTATCCACGAATTTATAAAACCAACCGGTAAAATCAAACAGACAGATATTAAAATAATCCACAATAAAATAAAAATAAACGAACCTAACCGTAATATGCGCATATTCGAAAAAATGATCAAAGAAGGGCATGTTTTTACTTTAAGAGAAGAATATTGCTACGCAAGAGAATTTTATTATATGAAAAAAATTCCCACGGCCATCGATAAATATGAAACCTTTGTTCAAAAGACAATTGGCGATTATGAAAAAAATAAACACTATCTTTATATGGCTCTACTTGAACTTTCTGATTGCTATAAAATCATCGGCAATACAGCTAAAGAATTAGATACCTTATTTCTGATTCTAAAAAATCAAATCCCAACCGTAACTTGCCTATATAAAATAGGTGACCTATATAGAAGTCAAAAAAAATATAGTCAAGCCGCCTATTGGTTACATCTCGCATCCAATACTAAAGATAACTCCAATAATCCAGAATACGAAAAATATTTGGTCTGCCTTGATTTAGGCGCTTGTTATTACTATTTAAAAGAATATCAAAAAGCCTATGACGCCAATGAACAGGCTGGAAAAATAATTCCTCAAGACAAAAGTTACTTAAAGAACAAAGCCATATATGAAAAATACCTATAATAAAATTTTTAATCAAACGCATTATTTTACATTTAAAACCATTCATGCTATACTTAAGCTGTAAAAGAAAGGAGACGAAGCAATGTCAAAACTTAGTAACAGAACCATTGTTATTATTGGATTTATCGTTATAATAGCTGGTCTCCTTTTGGTCTCTGGCGATTACTTAAAATCCAAAAAAGATAAAGCTTATCGCGAAGTAAGTGTTTCCTTGTATGTTGATAGTGACGAAGGCACTCAAGATAATACACCTCAAAACGTCGACTCAGGTGCCGAAGAAAATCAGGCTCCAATAACTGATTATAATGGCTATTTAGGAATACTCACAATCGATAAAATTAACTTAACCCAAGGATTTTATGATAAAGATAATCCCGATAACAACGTCAGTAAAAATATAACATTCCTGGATCCGACCAACTATCCAGATGAAGAAAATGGAAACGTTATTTTAGTCTCACACTCTGGAACCAGTAGCATAGCTTACTTCAAAAACTTATATAAATTACAAGTTGGTGATACTGCTAGAATCGATTACAAAGGAAAAGTATATACCTATAAAATAGATGATATATATACCGAAAATAAAGATGGAACAGTAACTATCTACCGGGATACCAATAGAAGCACCCTTACGATGATTACCTGTACCAAAAACGATAATACAAAACAGACTATTTATATCGCATATCTAGAAAGTGTGAAGTAGAAAGTATTGCCAAAGCCCCGCTTCTTGAATTAAGATACGGGGTTTTTACGTGTCAAAAATAACCCGTGAAGACAAATAAAAATATGTAAAAACTGATAAATTTGTGTATAAAACACCCCTTAAGATGCATATAATACTACTAGAGGTATAATACCCTTGATTTTCAAGGAAAAACCTCAAAATTAGTTGTTACAAAATTAGACATAATTTGACTCGATAGTTTAATTATGCTAGAATAATGCCTGTTTTCTGATTTTTGAAGTGCAGGAGAGGGTGAAAATGAAAACAAATCATTCGGTTAGGGCCGTATCAATGGCCATAATCACACTAGTTACTGTAGTAACATTTGGAATGCCTGTTAAGGCCTTAACTATCAGTAACAATAATCTAATCACTACTATGAATGCTCAATCACCGATTGAAAATAAGAAATTAGAAAGTAGTGAAATCGCACCTTTGGAAAAAGAACAACTAGAAATAAAACCGGCAGTTGATTTTATTGCCGATGAACCTTCATCATTAAAAATTGAAATTGATGTTGAAGAATTAAGACAGATAAAAATTGCTCGAAAAAGAGCTTTAGAATTACAAAGACAAAAAGAAGAAGAGGAAAGACAGAAAGCTTTAGAACTTCAAAGACAGCAGGAAGAAGAAGCTAGAAGAAAAGCTGAAGAAGAAGCTGCTCGAATTGAAGCCGAAAGACAGGCTGAGTTAGCATCAAAGTCAGAGGCAAATACAGGAGTTTCTTACGATGAACTAGTTCGAAAACTTAATGCTTCCTTAAATTCTACATTAGCCGGAACTGGAGAAACATTTGCCAAATACGCTATTGAACTTGGAATCGATCCATACTTAGCTGTTGCCATTGTTCTTCATGAAACCGGATGTAAATGGACATGTAGTTCTCTATTAAGAGAATGTAATAACGTTGGTGGAATGAAAGGTTCCCCAGGATGTAATGGTGGTTCATATAAATCATTCTCAAGTTTAGACGAAGGAATAAAAGCATTTATGAATAACCTTTATAATAACTATTACGCTAAAGGGTTAACAACCCCAGAAACTATTGGTCCAAAATATGCCGCAAGTTCTACTTGGGCATCACAAATCAGAAACTATATGAATGAATTAAAAGCAAATTAATTTTGCTTTTTTTCATGTTTTAAAAAATTATTATAAGAAAAACTGCACAAATTGTCGAAAAATCAAGTCATTTTTTCAACTTTACGCTAATTTGACGAAATTTTTTTATTATGCTAAAATCAAAAGTAACAGTAGGAGAGATGTAAATGAATTCGAACATGAAAGTCGTAATAGTTGTAGTCTTAGGTGTTATAATGTCAATGGTTTTACCACACTTCATGAAAATCGACTATGAAACAAACGTTCAAAGTCAATCTCAAAAACAAACTCAAGGTAACCAAGAAAAGACCGAAACTACCGAAATCGCTATGGCTACCCCTGATGAAGCGCATCCAGTCACAGAAGAAACTACAGAACCTGAGCCTGAAACTATCATCGTTCCTTCAGATGAACCAGTTGATACAGCAACCCCAGTTGAACCAGTGGTTTATGATGGTCTTACTATGAACGAACTTGTCGAAAAATTAAACAGATCTCTTAAATCAACTCTTTCAGGAACCGGCGAAAGTTTTGCCAAATATTGCCTTGAAATGGGCGTTGACCCATACTTAGCCGTTGCTATCGTTCTACATGAAACCGGCTGTAATTATAGCTGTAGTACTCAAGTAAAAAAGTGTAACAACGTCGGTGGTATGAAAGGCTCTCCTAGTTGCAACGGAACATCATACGCCAAATTTAATACCTTAGATGATGGAATCTATAGCTTTGTTAAAAACCTAAAAGAAAACTATTATGATTATGGATTAACAACCCCAGAATCAATGAATAAAAAATACGCCGCCAGTACAACTTGGGCCACTAAAGTAAAACATTATATAAATAAAATCAAAGCTGCTTAAACACCCTAGTGTGTTTTTCTTTTGCTGTGATATAATAATAAATAGAGAGGATGATAAATATGCACGGATGCCCTAAATGTGGTCGTATCTTAACCGAAGAAGTAAAAATCTGCCCTTATTGTCATTATAACTTTGACGAAATAAACGCCTTCTTTATCAAAGATAAAACGAAGACCTACTTAGAAGACCAAAAATATGCAGGATTAATCAAAAGATTAGTGGCCGGACTTATCGACATCTATCTAATAGCTCTTCTAACCTATGGTCTTTCCTATGCCTTAAAAATTGAAATAACTAAGCACAGTATCTTGACCATTGTCCTTATATTCTTATCCTTATACCTATTTTTAAATACTATTATGGAAAGAACCAAACTAAGAGGAAGCATCGGAAAATATCTAGTTGGTATAAAAGTTTTAGATAAAGAAGAAAACCCCGAAAGTATCCTCATCGCCTTTATTCGTAACCTTGCCAAATTTCTAAACATAATTACCCTTGGACTAGGCTTTTTAATCTGTGCCGGCACCAAAAAGAAACAGACATTAGGCGACCTTGTTACTAAAACATACGTCGTTACCGACATAAAAATTTCCGATAAAGATGAAAGACCTTTCTCAAATCCCTTTAAAAGACTATGCGCCTTTATCCTAGATCTTCTCGTCCTCGCCCTCATATTATATGGAATAAACTGGCTTCTAATTTACTTCACCGGCCTAAATATTTCCGAAGATTTAAATATGATAATTGACCAAATAACCATTCCTTTAACCCTACTAATTGCTCTTTTGTACTTCCCGTTAATCGAATCTAGAAAAGGAACAACCTTCGGGAAAAATTTATTAAAAATAAAAACGATAACCTTAAACGATAAAAAACCAGGCTTTTTTAGACTGTTTTTCAAACAAATAATTTTACTTGTTGAAATAATCACTCTAGGTTTCCTTTTAGCCATAGTTACCCCTAAAAGACAGACCCTAAGCAATCGTTTATCGAAGACCGTTGTCGTTGATATGTAAAAGCTTTAAATCTCTTAAGGCTTTTTTAATTACTCATAAACCTTTAAAAAAACCTAAAAGTATGATAAAATGAAAGTGTTTTAAACACTAGGAGGTAGTAAAATATGTGTGGCTTTGTCGGATACATAAACAAAGAAAAAGATAAAAAAGATAACATCAAAAAAATGGCAGACTTAATCGCTCACCGTGGGCCAGATTCAGAAGGATACTATACAGATGAAAATATCGCCCTAGGATTCAGACGCTTAAGCATCATAGATTTAAATAACGGTAGTCAGCCAATTTATAACGAAGATAAATCAAAAGTTATTATCTTTAACGGCGAAATATATAACTTTGAACCACTGAGAGAAGACCTGATCAAAAAAGGCCATACCTTTACAACTAAAACAGATACCGAAGTTATCCTACACGGTTATGAAGAATATGGTGAAAAAATCTTAGACAAACTAAGAGGAATGTTTGCCTTTGTCATCTATGATAAAAACACTAAGGAACTATTCGCTGCTCGTGACTTTTATGGTATCAAACCATTCTATTATGCCAAAATGGGCAACACCCTTATCTTTGGATCAGAAATCAAAAGCTTTTTAATTCATCCTCACTTCAAAAAAGAATTGAACTCCAAAATGCTTGAATATTATCTGACTTTCCAGTATAGTCCAGGAAACGAAACATTCTTTAAAAATGTTTATAAACTAATGCCAGGACACTACTTAAAATATAAAAATGGCAAACTAGAAGTCAAAAAATATTACGAAATAAAATTTAAAGAAGACAAAACTAAAACCTATGATGAGTGGAAAAAAGGAATCAAACAACGTTTAGCCGATTCCATTAAGGCTCATAAAATCAGTGACGTTGAAGTCGGCTCATTCCTCTCAAGTGGCGTTGACTCTTCATTCATTGCCGCAAGTAGTGATGTTGATAAAACATTCACCGTTGGCTTTAATAATGAAAAATACAGTGAAATTAGCTATGCCAAAGATTTATCTGAAAAAATAAATACTCAAAATATCAGTAAAGTTATTACAAAAGAAGAGTATTTTAAAAAATTACCTAATATAATCTACTATATGGATGAACCAGTTGCTGACCCGTCAGCTATTGCACTATATTTCGTGACGGAACTTGCCAGTGAAAACGTCAAAGTTTCACTATCCGGAGAAGGCGCTGACGAAATATTTGGCGGCTATAACATTTATCAAGAACCATTAACCGATGCTTGGTATTATAAATTGCCTTATCCAATTAGATTTGTAATAGGTAAAGTAGCTAGTATCTTCCCTCATAAAAGAGGAATTAACTTCCTTATTAGAAGAGGAAAAAAACTTGAAGATAGATTTGTTGGAAACGCCTTCATCTTTAACAATCACGAAGTCAAAAAGATTCTTAAAAACAAAAGACAAACAAAAGGTTTCCAAGATTTAACAAAACCGTACTATGAAAAAGTTAAAGACAAAGACGAAGTAACCAAAATGCAGTATATTGACTTCAACTTCTGGCTTATCGGTGACATTTTAACCAAAGCCGATAAAATGAGTATGGCAAACTCTCTAGAAGTTCGTGTTCCATTCCTAGATAGACCCCTAATCGACTATGCCTTAGGTCTACCTACAGAATTCAAAACTGATAAAAACACAACTAAAAAAATCTTTAGGGATATCGCCAGTGAAGTTTTAGAAGATAAAGTATCAACCAAGAAAAAATTAGGTTTCCCTGTACCGATTAGAGTTTGGCTTAAAGAAGATGAAACATATGAAAGCGTTCGTAAAGTATTTATGCAAGATAATAAATTCTTTAACCAAAAAGCCATTCTTAAACTACTAGACGACCATAAAAAAGGCAAAGCCGACAATAGCCGTAAGATTTGGACTATTTACGTATTCCTTATATGGTATGAAATTTTCTTTGGAGGTAACAAATGATATTTTTCTATATTTCTTTAATCACATATCTAAGCTACAACATATTAAAATATCGTAGCTTATTAATCTCGTTAGAAGCTGAAAACTTTAATGCTTTAAAATATAACAAAAGAATATTAAACGATAAAAAAAGACTATTTCTCGGACCCGAATTATTCATCGCTTTAATATTAATCGTTATTAGTTTAACCTTTAATATTAAAGTAATTGAAATATGTGTTATTCTATCATACATGATACTATTCCTATATGCCTTAAAAACTAAAAAAGATAAATTAAAAATAACCAAAAAGCATATAATTAGAATAATACTTCTCGTTTTTATTTATCTCTTATTAAACGTTTGGTTCTGCTTAGATTACGCCTCATATCACAATCCAAACGGCCTAATCTTTGAAAATAGTCCACTATATTATATCATCTTAATTGCAATGAGTTATTTATCACCGTATATCCTTTTTGTTGTAAACTTTATAACCAAAGCATTCGGAAGGATATTTAAGAAAAAGGATAAAAAGAATACTAAAAAAACTAAAAAATAATTAAAACAGGGGGAATAATATGTTAAGAGTAAATTCGAAAGCCGTTCAGCCTGGAGATACCTTTTTGGCCCTCAAAGGCCCCAGGACAGATGGTCATGATTATATAGACGAAGCCATAGACAAAGGAGCTGCCTGCGTAATTGCAACCCACGGTGAATATCCCGTTAAAACAATTATCGTCGAAGACACCAGGACCTATTTAGCTGGATATTTAAAAGAATTAAATATGGCCAGACTTGAAAAAATAAAAATAATTGGTGTCGTTGGAACAGGTGGCAAAACCCTTACCTCAGATATAATTTATCAGTTACTAAATAGCTTAGGCGTTAAAACGGCTTTCATTGGTACCAATGGCTTTTACTGTGAAAGCAAACATAAAAAGTTAAAAGAAGCAACTCCAGACATTTATATTCTCTATGACCTAATAAATGAAGCCATAGATAAAGAATGCGAAGTTATCGTTATTGAAGCCTCTAGTAAAGCAATTCTTCAAAGACACCTCGAAGGTCTGAGATTTGATGCCTGCATCTTTACAAATATTATTATGGATAACATAAAAAACAAAGAACTTTATCTTAATAGTAAATTAGACCTCTTTAAAAAAATCAAAGGAAGTGGCTACGCTGTTATCAATAAAAATGACTCTAATGCCGGTGTTTTTGCTCTAACTCAAAATAAAAACATATTTTATGGAACTAAAGACGCTAACTATAACGTATCCAGAATAAAACTATTTTATGACCATACTGAATTTAAAATAAATAATTTCGACATTTATTCGCCACTTATCGGTTCATATAACGTTTATAACTACCTTGCCGCCTTTGCCCTAATCAATACCCTTGGCTTTTTAGAAGAAGATATCATTGAAGCTACTAAACACTTAGTCGCCCCAGATGGTAGATATCAAAACATAATGTATAATAATCGCCTAATTATTATCGATTATGCATATAATCCAGATACGATTAAGAGTATCATTAAAGAAACCAAGAAATTTAGTGAAGGCCGGATTATTACAATTGTCGGTTGTGGTGGTGACCGTTCCAAAGCTAAAAGACCACTTATTGGAAAAATAGTTACCGATAACTGTGACTATGTTATCTTTACTACCGATAATCCGCGAAACGAAAAAGAAGAAGATATCTTAAATGACATCACTGAAAATCTTACTAAAGATAACTTCGAAACTATCATAAGTCGTAAAGAAGCCATCAAAAAAGGCATAAATATGTTAGAAGAAAAAGATATATTGCTAATTCTAGGAAAAGGTCATGAAGACGTTCAAATCATCGGAAATGACGAATTTCCACTAAAAGATTACGATGAAGTTATAAAAGATATCAAAAAATAAAAAGAAAAATGAAATTCACCTTGTATAATATAAATAGAGGTGATTTTTATTTTGACAAAACTAACCATAAAAGTCGGTAGCACAGTTTTAGATAAATATCAACTAAAAGCCATTAAATCCAAATCCCAAAATCTCTTAGTAATTGCCGGAGCTGGAAGTGGCAAAACCCTAACCATCATTGGAAAAATCAAATATCTACTAGGCAAAGGAATATTTCCAAACGAAATACTTTGCTTAACCTATACCAAAGCCGCTGCAACCTCACTTGAAAACAAATTAAAAAAAGAAAACATTAATCTAAAAGTTCACACCTTCCACAGTTTAGGTTATAGTCTTCTAAAAAATAAATATGACCTAAATCTGACATCGGATCAAACCTTAAATAAAATAATCGACAGCAAGCTCTCTACCATTCATTTAAATGACTATTTTTATAAAAAAATAACTAATAAAAATCAAAATTATTATAAAGCCAAACTAAAAGAAACCCTAAATCGCTTTATTACTTTATTTAAAACTAACAATTATAAAATCAGTGACTTTCAAAAATTTAGAAAACAGAATCATCAAAACCATGACTATTACGAGTATTCCAAGCACGATAACTTTTTATCCCTCGCGCGAACAACTCTACTTAACTATCAAAAATACCTCACAAATCATGGTGAAATCGACTTTTCTGATATGATCAATCTTGCTATCAAAATCATCGCCAAAACGAATAATTTAAACTATAAATATATTATTATCGACGAATATCAAGATACATCTTTAAGTAAATGCGAACTCGTTCAAGAGCTAATTAAAAAAACCAAAGCTAAACTCATGGTCGTCGGTGATGATTGGCAGTCCATTTATTCCTTTACTGGCAGTAACCTAAGCATATTTACAAATTTTAAAAGCTATTTTCCCAAATCAAAAAGAATAAACCTTAAAAATACATATCGAAATAGTCAAGAACTGTTAACCATGACTAGTAAATTTATTCAAAAAAACCCATATCAACTTCCAAAAAAATTACTTTCACACAAGAAAAGTAAATACCCAATCAAAATACTTTACTACCAAGATACATTGCTTGAACTCTGGCCATACATTTTAAACCAAACTCAAAACAGTAAAGTTTACGTCCTTGGCCGTAACAATAAAGACCAAAATCAAATCCCGTATCTTCCTAAAAACATGGAGTACTTAACCATTCATAAATCCAAGGGCCTTGAAGCAGAAAAAGTAGTCGTCATTAATCTTGAAGATAAATACGATAGTCTGCCAAACAAAATGGTCGACCACGAATTTCTCGAATATGTTACCTCTAAAACCGATGACTTTCCGTATGCCGAAGAAAGAAGACTGTTTTATGTTGCCCTCACTAGAACCCAGTCAGACGTCTATCTTTTAGTCAAAAAAGATAATCCATCCCCCTTCATTACCGAACTAATTCGCACCTTTCCAAATCGAATTAAAATAATTGACCCTAAAAATAATTGATAAACTCTTATTTACTTTACATATCTCTCAAAAATGATACCTTTTACAAAGTAAAAATAAAATAAAAAACGGAAAACCTAAGAAAAAATTATAGAACGTAGTTCGACCATATATTTTTTAAGTCGTCAAAATCCGCTAAAATAAAGGGAAAATGCCAAATAAATGTTTAGTCTTTTTACGTAAACCTGTTTTCTAAAAAATCAAAATGTGGTATAATAACCAAAGAAATTACTTGCGAAGATAAGCTTTTAGTCGGTAACTTATCTTTCGAAAAAATTACTTAAATTATCAAAGGTGATTTTATGGAGAAAAAGAAATTAGCAGTTAAATATATCAAAGAAAAATTAGAAGGCAAAACATTTATGACTTATAACGAAATCGCGCAAATAACAGGATATCACCCTAAATATATTTTGAAATTAAAAAAAGACGTCATAAATGGCAACATTAACTTCGTCCACGGCAATAAAAACCGCATTCCTGCTAACACTATGAGCGAAGAAGAAAAACAAAAAATCATTGCTCTTTATAAAAAAAGCAACGTTAGTATTCGTAAATTTTGCAACTTCTACCATACCCGTAGCTATTCATGTATCTATAATCTTTTAAAAGAAAACAACCTTTTAAAGGATCACAAAAACAAGTCTAATGATAAGTAAATTTTTAAGACCATTAAAAAAGGTCTTTTTTTGTCGCCTGTTAATACTTCTAAAAAAAGCCTTCCCCTAATAATTTTCTATAGAGGGAGGTCATTATGAACACAGGATTAACCGAAGAAGAAGTTCAAAAAAGTCGTCAAAAATACGGTGACAACACCATCAGTATAGCTAAAAAAGAAAGTTTTATTCGCAAATTAATTGCTACTTTAGGAGACCCGATAATCAAAATACTTTTAATCGCCCTTGCCATCAAGACCTTATTTCTATTTCAAAATTTTGATTGGTATGAAACGATAGGCATTGTTATCGCCATATTTCTTGCTTCATTTATTTCGACTCTATCTGAATATGGAAGTGAAAAAGCCTTTGAGCAGCTCCAAGCTGAAGCCTCAAAAATCAAAACTAGAGTCCGCCGTAACCAAGAATTAAAAGAAATAACCATCGATGAAGTAGTAGTTGGCGATATTATAAAACTATCAGCTGGAGACGAAATCCCAGCCGATGGAAAAATACTATCCGGTAAAATTTCCGTTAACGAAGCCAATTTAAATGGTGAAACCAAAGAAACGGAAAAGAGCAGATCTTCTAAAGTTTACCGCTCTACAGTTGTCTATTCCGGCATGGCAACGATGCTTGTTGAAAAAGTCGGTAATCAAACAGTTTATGGTAAACTTGCCGAAGAAGTAAGCGAGAAAAAACCGACGAGCCCCTTAAAACTGAGATTAGTTAAACTTGCTGAGTTTATCAGTAAAATAGGATATGTCGGAGCCGCTCTAGTTACAATATCATATCTATTTTCTGAAATAGTAATTGATAATAATTTTGATCCAGACAAAATATATCAGACAATTACTAACTTCCCACTCATGTTTGCCTTTATCCTTAAAGCCTTAACTCTAAGCGTAACCATTATTGTCGTTGCCGTACCTGAAGGACTGCCGATGATGATAACTTTAGTTTTATCATCTAATATGAAAAGAATGCTTAAAAGTAATATCCTCGTCCGTAAACTCATGGGAATTGAAACCGCTGGCAACATCAATATCTTATTTACCGATAAAACAGGAACGATTACTGAAGGAAAGTTAAACGTTATTGCCATAGTTGATGCCAAAGGTCATACATATAAAACTGAAAGTGATTTAAAAACCAATAAAACATATTATACTCAAGTTAAATTATCTTTAGTTGCCAACAACGATAGTGACTATGACGAAAATCAAAATCCAATCGGAGGAAATATCACTGATAGGGCCATTCTCAAATTTTTCAAAGATGATAACTTTCAATATAATATCAAAGCAAAAAAACCGTTTTCCAGTGAAAAAAAATATTCAATAACTAAAGTAACTTACGAAAATAAAGAAATAAACCTCATTAAAGGCGCCCCTGAAATAATTCTATCTAAATGTACTCACTATTATGAAAATGGTCGTAAACGCTTTCTAATCGATAAAAAAGAAATCGAATCACAAATATCTAAAGCTGCAAGTAAGGGAATCCGCGTTCTTGCCTTTGCCACGTCAGAAACCTATGAAAACCCAAGTCGTCTTTCTTTTATCGGACTTGCCTTCATTAAAGATGAAATTAGAAAAGAAGCTATTGAAGGCCTAGAACTTATCGAAAAAGCCCATATTAAAACAATTATGCTGACAGGTGATAACATCGAAACAGCAAGAAATATTGGTAAAGAAATCGGTTTATTAAAAAACAAAGACGATTTAATTATTACAAGTGATGAGTTACATAAAAAAACCGATGCCGAAGTCAAAAAAATCTTACCAAACCTCAAAATTATCGCTCGTTCACTGCCCCAAGATAAAAGTCGTCTTGTTAAACTTGCCCAGTCTCTAAATCTTGTAGTTGGTATGACTGGAGATGGGGTTAATGACGCCCCCGCACTCAAAAAAGCTGATGTTGGATTCGCCATGGGGTCGGGTACAGAAGTAGCTAAAGAAGCCAGCGATATTGTCATTCTAGACGATAATCTTCTATCACTATCTAAAGCTGTTTTATATGGAAGAACAATTTTCAAAAGTATTCGCAAATTTATTATTTTTCAGCTGACCGTCAACCTGTGTGCGGTAAGTATTTCGATAATTGGCCCATTTATCGGTGTGGAAACCCCAGTTACAGTTATCCAAATGCTGTGGATAAATATGGTTATGGATACCCTGGCTGGCATTGCCTTCTCCTTTGAACCTGCTTTAAAAGAATATATGGAAGAAAAGCCTAAAGATAAAAACGAACCGATCATCAATAAATACATGATAGATGAAATAATGTTTACCGGAACATATTCTGCATTGATGTGTGTCTTCTTCTTAAAGTCGCCATTTATCCACAGTATATTTCGCGATGGACCAAATGATATGTACCTCATGACTGCCTTCTTCGGCCTATTTATCTTTATGGGAATCTTCAATAGTTTTAACGCTCGAACGCATCGTTTAAATCTTCTTGCTAATCTATCTAAAAACAAAGTCTTTCTGGCCGTCATTATCTTTATCTTAATAGTTCAAATTTATCTTATGTATTATGGTGGAGACCTCTTTAGAACCTATGGTTTAAACCCAATAGAATTTGAAATCATGATATTACTTGCCCTAACCGTGATACCTGTTGATTTCTTAAGGAAAATCTACCTTCGAAAAAAAGGTCAAATAGGTGGTGTCTAATTTGCAAAAACTAAAAAAAATAGTATAATATAAGCATAAATAAGAGGTGATAGTATGGAAAAAAATAACGTTGTTTTCTTTAAGAGAGGTCTTGAAATTTTAAAGAAAACCTCAGGCAAAATAGTTTTAGCTGCGACATCCGTTGCCCTCATAACCTCACTAGCTGCCTGTGGTCCATCAACCGATCAAAAAACAGCTGAACCTGAAGAACCAACAACTTCTCAAACTCCAAGTGAAGATACTGACACTCGAACTGAAGAAGAAAAAGAAGCCGACACTAAAATAGGCCAGGCCATGGAAATTATGAAAGATGGATTTGATAAACTGAGTGATTCTGCCAGTGATGCTGCAAATAGTGAAGCAACCCAAGAAGCCTTAGAAAATTCGTTCCAAGAATTTGATGATCTAACTGGATTCTTATTTAATGGAGAAGAACTAGGTGGCGTTAAATTTGACGACCTAAGCGAATCCGGAAAAGAAACCGTTTTAAACTTCTTCAATAGCGTGGACTCTAAAGTTGATGAATGGATTCCAAACTATAAAGAAAGATTTGAAGATTGGACCGTTAGAACTGGAGCCAAAGGTTTAGAATTACTTAATAAAGCCAAAGATAAAATTCTAGACTGGACTGGCAAAGTTGAAGAGGAATATCAAAATAATCAGTCATATACAAAATAGGTGCAAACCTATTTTTTTTAAACCTGTTTACACATTGTTTTTATCTCAAATTTGTGGTATATTTTATATGGTAAAATTTTGAATAGGAGAGATAAAACAAATGATAAATTTCATTATTTGTGACGATGATTTAAAATTCCGTAAAAAAGTTGAAACAGCAGTAGACAAATATATGATGAAAAACCATACAGAATATAAAATATATCTTTTCGATGACTATGATAAAAGTTTTCTAAACATCGTAAAACAAAAGTTACCTTTTAAAATTTATATTCTAGATATTGAAGCTCCAACTATGTCTGGAATCGATATAGCTAGAATAATAAGAAACAAAGACGTTGACAGTGCCTTAATATTTTTAACTGGACATCAAGAACTAAGTCAATCAGTATTAAAAAGTGAATTTGTATTCATATCATTTATCAATAAATTCGACGAATTCGAAAAGCGTTTAACAAGCTCAATAGATAAAGCCATTCAAATATTTAAACAAAATCCAATTATGAAATTTAAAGATAATGGAACTCAATATAGCGTGGCCTTTAACGACATTCTTTATATCACTCGTGACAGTGTTGAAAGAAAATGTATTATTGTAACTGATTACGCAGAATTTAAAGTAAGTAAAACATTTTCTGAACTAGTAAGCATTTTAAATGATAACTTTGTCCAAACTCATCGTGCATGTTATGTCAACAAAAAGAGAGTAGTTTGTTATAATCGAAGCAAAAAATTCATTATGTTTGATAATGGAGTAACCATAGATTTAATATCAAGTAGATTTGACAAGGAGTTAGTGTAGGATTATGAATGAACTGATCAATATTCTAATTTACTTCTTTAGTAATGCTTTAATGTTTGTTTTCAGCATATATTGTTGGATTCTATGTAAAAAAGAAAAAATTAAATTATCAAATTCAAAATTTTTGGTCAGTGTAATATTGATGGCAATTTCAGCAATTGCAATAGATGCAATATTGCCTAAACCTATTAGATTTTTTTCAAATTTTGTAATTTTATATATTGCTTGCTATTTTACCGTTAACAAGAATTCTAGAATTTCGTTTTTGTCAGTTTTAACATCACAATTAACATTGTGGTTTTCAGAATTTACTTTTGTAATAATTGCCTCCATATTTGGTAACGATAATATACAAGAATCAATAAATAGCAATATAATTCTGTTTATGATATTAAATATTTATATTTTTATAATATCAATATTGTTATTAAAAATAAAATTGCCACAAAAATTATTTGCATTGTTTGACTCTGTTTCTGAGTCAATAAAAAACAATGAAGCAATAGCTTATACATTAATGATAGTAATAGTTATAGCAGTTTCAACAACTGAAAGTTATATGCAGCTACCATTACCAATAATTCTAACTACGAATGTAATTATGACGATAATTTTTATTGGACTGATAATAATGTCAAGTACCATAAAATCAAAATATAACAATATCAATAGTAAATATGAAACAAGTATTACAAGTTTAAGAGAATATGAAGGAATGATAGATAAATATAGAATCTATAATCATGAAAATAAGAATGAATTATTAACTTTGAGAAATCTTATTTCTAAGAAAAATACAAAAGCCTTGAAATATATTGATGAAATCATCAATGACAAAATTAAAGATAACGAAAAAATTATGTATAAAACATCTAAAATTCCTGAAGGTGGTTTAAGGGCGACAATATACGCTAAGTTATGTACGATGGATGAACTTGGTATTAAATATTCACTGGATATTGCTAAAGATATCAGAACTGTTGACTTGATTAATATGAAAGAAGATATCGTCCTAAATATTTGTAAAATCTTAGGTGTATTTCTTGATAATGCGATTGAAGCTGTGAAAGATTTGAAAACTAAACATATTGGTATTGAAATTTATCTTATGGATGGAGATCTATGCGTTGATATTACAAATAAGTATGAAGGTAAACTTGATATGAACAAGATAGGAAATTCCAAATATACGACTAAAGGTGGAAATCATGGTTATGGCCTATCTCTAGTAAATCAAATAATTAGTGATTATCCAGATGTATTTGAAAATGAAAAGAGTATCACTAAAAATACATTTACTCAAAAGATCAAAATAAAAATGTAGAAACATCAAAACGTTCTACATTTTATTATTTTATTAAACTTTTTGGACATTCAGGTTCGTCTAACCATACTAGGATGCAACTTGTACTACCAACATTGGCAAATAAACCAGCTAAAGAAGTTAATGCGGAAACTACAAAACTCATCTACGACCCTCCTTTCTATAAATCTATAAAACAACTAAATTTATATTCAGGAGGCATTTAAAACATAAGTTTTATAATTGTCGAAAGGTTGACCAGATAGCTTATAAGTTAAAGGAGATATCATCACACATTGCGTGACTAAAGAGAAAAGTAAACAATTTGCTATAAAATCATTAGTAGTAATAATGGAAATGACTACAAACACACAAGCTATTATGGTCGAAATAGTTTTATAAACCATTCTTCTTTTCGGACTAACAATAGGTCTTTTTTTAGTATCAGCAGGACTATATTTGTTAATATAGAAAATACCGATAATACCTACGATAACCCTTGTTCCAATCGGTATAGAAACAATTGTACTTAAATAAGTTAAACCAATAAATATAGTCAGTGAAGAAACTAAGCATATCCAACTCTTTGTCGCGTGTATACCAAACGAAGTTGCTCTTATAATATTATAAATAACTGTAAATACTATAAGTTCTCCCAGTATACCTAAGAAGTAAGCAATGCCAAATATTATTATTGATTTTGTTATTAATAAATACAAACCTTCCAACCCATATCTGAGTTCATCTAATCTTTCCTCAGAATAATTAGGATACTTGTTCTTTATAGCTTTTAAAGAACACTTAATAATTTTTTTTCGCATACAACATACTACCTTCTTAATTAAACATCACTAGTTTAACTAATTTAAAAATACCACAGAAAAGCTCTATATTTTATCGATATGCTTAAAACGATATATATTTATCCCGAATGAAAAATAAGTATAACGAACAATGACACTTTTTCGCATTCAGACATTCTAAAGCTACATTCAAACAAAGACACAAAAATATTACTAGAATAAGCGTAAAATAAAACTTGCCGGTAAAAGTGTATCGATATAATCTGGTACAACAATTAATTTATTTTTTTGAAGTGCCAAAGAAGTAGTGTTGTAAAAAAAGAGTTACTAGAAGGGAGATGTAAGAGTGAGAGGCAAAGTTAAATGGTTCAATAATGAAAAAGGATATGGCTTCATAGAATACAAAGACGGCGAAGATATCTTTGTTCATTACTCAGCTATTCTTACACCAGGCTACAAAACACTAGTCGAAGGCCAATATGTTCAATTTGATTTAGTCAGAACCGATAAAGGTTTGCAAGCTAAAAATGTGGTTGAAATTGACAATGTTTTAGTATAGTTTGATAAAAGATGAAGAACGAAAAAGTGTTCTTCGTTTTTTATGGAAAAGTTCTAAATATTGTCTAAACGTCAAAAAAGTATAACGGTTAATGACACATCCTCGCGTTCAGTCAAAATAAGCATACAATGAAACAACAATCAATTTTATCATCAAAAAAACTAGTAAAATTAAAAATGCCGGCAGTAAAATATCGATATAAGATGTAATTCGACAATTATCGAATAACCATCTGTAGTAAATTAGTAGTGTAAAAGAATTACTAGAAGGGAGATGTAAGAGTGAGAGGTAAAGTCAAATGGTTTAATAATGAAAAAGGATACGGCTTCATAGAATACAAAGACGGCGAAGATATCTTTGTTCATTACTCAGCTATTCTTACACCAGGCTACAAAACACTAGTCGAAGGCGAATACGTTGAATTTGAACTAGTCAAAACCGATAAAGGTTTACAAGCCAAAAAAGTTGTTGAGCTCGAAACTACCTTAGTGTAGTTTTTTGCTTTTTATATGCATTTTATGATATAATTAAAGTAGGAAGGTGATATTATGAAATGCGTAGTTCATGGCAAAAAAGTCAAAGTAACAGATGACTTAAAACAATATGTTGAAAAGAAATTATCTAAACTAGATAAATATTTCGAAAACTCAGACGAGTATCAAGCAGAAGTGGTCATCCGTGCTGTATCTCCCGAACAAAAGGTTGAGGTTACAATCCCAATCAAAAGAATAATCTTACGTGCTGAGGAAAGTAACAAAGACCCATTTGCAGCTATTGACTTAGTTTCTGATAAACTAGAAAGACAAATCAGAAAAAACAAAACAAGAATGAATAAGAAAGGTAATAAAGAAAAAGTCGTTGGTTTAATAACAAACTTTGAAACCGAAAAAGAAGAAGGCGACAAAAGTAAAATTGTTAAACGAAAAGAAATAGAACTAAAACCAATGAGCGAAGAAGAAGCAATTCTTCAAATGAACCTCATTGATCACGAATTCTTTATTTTCCGTAATGCCAAAAGCGGTGACATCGAAACCGTTTACAAACGAAGTGATGGCAATTACGGTCTAATCAAAGAAAAATAATCCAAAAAAAATCGCTTAATGCGATTTTTATAACGTAAGTATAAATAAATCACCGATATTTTCCGTCAAAAGCTATGAATTTTAAGCATTTTTTGATAAAATACTATATAGACGAAAGGATGAACAAGATGAAATTTTTAAAGAAATTATTCGATCATGAATACAAAGAACTAGAGAAATTCAAAGAAATCGCTATTCAAATCGATGATTTAGATGAAGAAATGTCTAAACTATCCGACAAAAAACTCAAAGCGAAAACTGAAGAATTTAAAGAAAGATTAAAAAATGGGGAAACATTAGAAGATATAAAAGTAGAAGCTTTTGCCGTTGCGAGAGAAGCAGCTTACAGAGTTATCGGTGAAAAACCATACTTCGTTCAAATTCTAGGAGGACTTGCCATACACTATGGTAATATCGCTGAAATGAAAACCGGTGAAGGAAAAACCTTAACTTCAGTTATGCCGGCATATCTAAACGCCTTAACAGGTGAAGGTGTTCACATTATCACTGTTAACGAATACCTAGCTGGTCGTGATGCCAACTGGATGGGAAAAATCTACGAATTCTTAGGTTTAACCGTAGGAATCAACTATCGTGAATATAACCAAGAACAAAAAAGAGAAGCTTATAACTGTGATATCATGTATTCAACCAATAATGAAATAGGTTTCGATTACCTAAGAGATAACATGGTTGTCCGTGCTGAAGATAGAGTTCAAAGACCACTTAACTTTGTTATCATCGATGAGGTCGACTCCGTTCTAATCGACGAAGCTCGAACACCTTTAATCATCTCTGGTGGTCAAATGCAATCTGCTAACCTTTATATGCAAGCAGATAAATTTGCTAAAACCTTAAAAGAAAACGATGGATATATCTATGATCCTAAAACTAAAGCTACATCACTAGATGCCGAAGGAATCAAACGTGCAGAAAAATTCTTCAACGTAAAAAACCTTTATGATATTGAACATGCAACCTTGGTGCACTTCATAAATCAAGCCCTTCATGCCAACTTTAGTATGAAAAAAGACTTTGATTATGTAGTTCAAGATGGTAAAATCGTAATCGTTGACCAATTTACCGGTCGTCTAATGCCAGGCCGTAGCTTCTCTGAAGGACTTCATCAAGCAATCGAAGCCAAAGAAGGAGTTAAAATCAACGAAGAAACTAAAACTTTAGCTACTATTACCTTCCAGAACTTATTCAGAATGTATAAAAAACTTGCCGGAATGACTGGTACAGCGAAAACTGAAGAAGAAGAATTTAGAGATATCTACAACATGTATGTTATCCAAATTCCAACAAATAAACCGGTAATCCGTGAAGACTATAGTGATTTAATCTTTGCTACAGAAGAAGGCAAATACAAAGCTATCGTTAAAGAAATAAAAGAGCGTCATGCCAAAGGACAACCAGTATTAGTTGGTACCGTTGCCGTTGAAAACAGTGAAAGATTAAGCAAAATGCTTAAAAAAGAAGGTATACCTCACGAAGTATTGAACGCTAAGAACAATGCCCGCGAAGCGGAAATCATCGCCAAAGCTGGTGAAAAAGGTGCCGTTACCATCGCCACCAACATGGCTGGACGTGGTACCGATATCAAACTTGGCAAAGGTGTTAAAGAATTAGGTGGATTATGTGTATTAGGTAGTGAAAGACACGAATCAAGACGTATCGATAATCAGTTAAGAGGACGTGCCGGACGTCAAGGAGATCCAGGAATGACTCAATTCTGCGTATCATTTGAAGACGATTTAATGGTCAGATTCGGAACCGATAGAACCAAAGCCCTTCTACAAAAAGTCGGCTTTGACGGTGAACTTTCAATCAGAAGTAAAGCTTTATCTAAATCAATTGAATCAGCTCAAAAACGTGTAGAAGGAAATAACTTTGATACCCGTAAACATTTACTAGAATATGATGACGTTATCAATACCCAAAGAAACATCATCTACAAACAGAGAAATGAAATCCTAGATAGTGATTCAATACATAGCTTAACTTTAAAACATTTCCGTGACCATATCTCAAACATCGTTAATAGTCATCTAATAGACTCAAACGAATTAACAGGTCAAGATGTTAGTGAAATTCTTGAAACAGTTAATGAAAACCTTCTTAAAAATGATTTAAGCATTGAAAACTTAGAAGAATTAGACCCACAAAGCCTAATCGATACAATTTATGATAAAGTAGTTGAAGAATATGAAGCTAAAATAGCTGACTTCCCAGATGAACTTAAAAATGAATTTGAAAAAGCTATATCTCTAAGAGTAATCGATACTCACTGGATGGAGCACATCAATGCGATGTCACTTTTAAGAGAAGGAATTTATTTAAGACAATATGCCCAAGAAAATCCATTACGTGCCTATACATCAGAAGGATACGAAATGTTTGACAACTTAATTGCCACAATTGACCAAGATATCAGTAGATATTTGACCAATGCGGAAATAAGACAAAATGTTAAACGCGAGCAAACTATTAAAGGTACGACCAATGAGGATAAATCTAAAGTAAAAAAACAAACTCCAAAAAGAGTTAAAAAGATAGGTCGGAATGAAAAGTGCCAGTGCGGGAGCGGAAAAAAATACAAATATTGTCATGGCCGTGATGCATAATACCTTATAAAATAAGGCAATACAGGTATTTTAGAAAAAATAGAAAATAAAAAAATTTTGAAATTGTTTGCAAAAATAGTTGAAATACTGCAAAATGTCTTAAAAATAAGAGAATGTTTGCACAAAATTATGTAAACATTCTTTTTATATTTAAAATATATTGTTCTTATGTTACATCCAACTAACAAATGTGATATAATGTATGTTGAAAGGAACATAAAATTATGAGTAAAGAAGAACAAATATTAAATTTAATTAAAATGAATAATGGTTTAATTACTTCAAAAGAAATTTCCAAATATGGTATTAACAGAATGTTTTTAACCAGACTAGTTAAATCTGGAAAACTCGAAAGAGTAAAAAAAGGATTATATGTTTTACCAAATACTTGGGGAGATGAATATTTTAATTTAATATATGGAATAAATGCTGTTTTTTCATACGATACGGCACTATATTTTTTAGGTTTATGTGAAACAGTTCCAAGTATTTATCATATTACGGTCTGCCGAGGATATAATGGAAAATTAAAACATATGGAAAATGTAAAATTACACTTTGTAAAAAAAGAAATTTTTAGATTAGGAAAAATAGAAATTAAAAGCCCTCAAGGACAAATTATTACGTGTTATAATGCTGAAAGATGTATTTGTGATTTATTAAAAAACAAAGATAAAGAGGACTTAGAAACTGTTAAATATGCCATTACCGAATATTTGAGGGATAAGCAAAATAGAGATTTACCAAAATTAGTAGAATATTCTAAAAGACTTAATGTCGAAGATGAAGTTAATAGATATTTGGAGGTGTTAATGTAGTGCCAGATGTTATTAATGCTGAAGATTTAAAAATAAAGATTAAAACAAAAGCCCATGAAAACCATTTAGAGCCACAAGATATAATGCAGATGTATTTTTTTGAAAGATTATTATATCGGATTGGAATCAGTAAATACAAATATAATTTCATATTAAAAGGTGGTCTATTATTATCTGCAATATTTGGTGATGAACGTAGGACTACTCAAGATATGGATACAATGTTAAAAGGAATACCATTAGACGCTAAAACATTAGAAAAAATAATAAAAGAAATAATAAGTATTGATGGTAAAGATGGAATAACTTTTGAAATTGTTAATATTAAAGATATTAGATTAATAGATAAATATGGTGGATTAAAAGTTAAATTAATTGGATATAAAGAGCATTTAAGAGTACCACTATCAATCGATGTCACCGTAGGAGACCCTATTACACCTAAAGAATTAAAATTTAAATATAAATGCATGTTTGATGATTCTTATATTAATATTATGGCTTTTAATAAAGAAACTATTATAGCTGAAAAATTTGAAACATTTATTACTGATAATATTATGAACACAAGAGCAAAAGATTTCTATGATTTGTATATTTTATTAACTAGATTTTATAATGATATTAATAAAGATGATTTAGTACAAGCAATAAAAAACACTTTTGAAAGACGGGCATCTAAATTTGATATAAATGTGATTGTTTCTAATTTTGATTTAATAAAAAATAGTGAAAGATTAAAAACAAATTTTAGTAGATATAAACTTAAAAAGATTTATGTAAAAGACATAAGATATGAAGATGTTATGGATGCCATAGAAATAATCATCAAATTACTTCAAAAAGAGCTTACACCAGTATCTTAATATAAAATGTTAACATAGAAATGTGTTAGCATTTTTTTATAATTTGGATGTTGTTAATTATAATGATTTTGTAAATAAATGAAAAATAGAAAAAGGAAAGGAATGAATGATATGAGAGTTAATGTAACAAAAAGAGAAAAAGTTTATCAGTACAAATTTGAAATTGCAAAAATAAATGGGAAAAGAAAGTTTATCAATAAATCAGGGTTTAGAACAAAAAATGAAGCATATATTGCCGGAATGAAAGCCTATGAGGAATATATTAATGGGGGAGTTAATAAAAAGACAAATATGACATATGCTGATTATTTAGATTATTGGATGAGTGAATATTTTGAAATTAATTTTAAGTATTCCACAGCGAAAAGATATAAAGAAACTTTTAAAACAATAAAGGCAGAATTAGGAAAATATATGTTATATTCAATAACCCCATGTTTACTAAATCAAGCTTTATTAAAATTATCTCAAAAAGTAAAAACAAATGATTCATTAAGAATTTATCAAAAAGTAATAAAAAGTTCTTTTAGAGATGCAACAAATTACTTTGGATTTTTAAAGCATAATCCAGCTGTTGAACTATCAATTCCTAGAGTTCTATCATATGGTTTAAAAAAAACAGAATAAATCATATTTACACCAATGAAGAGATAGAAAAAATTTTAACTAGATTCCAAGAAAACAAAACTTTTATATGTGCATTTTTAGTAGCGTGTTTTACAGGTATGAGAACAGGAGAAGTGTGTGCATTAACTTGGGATGATATAGATTTTGAAAATAGAATTATAAAAATTAACGCTATGTACTAGATTATAAGGGGTAAAAGTATTTTCAAACACAAAGATATGTAGTATAATGAATATGTCGAAGATGAATGTGGAGAGGGAATATCTCTAATTAGCCAGTCACTTCTATATTCATCTTCGACAAATGAATAATACTTGGCTGGCTAATTAGAGATATTTTTTTGGAAATGTTATGGAACATATAGAAAATATTTATGATTTATTACCTGAAGAAATTGAGAAATTAATTAATAAAATCATTGAGGCTTTAAATATTGTTAAAGATAGAAAGAATACAAATTCTAGATTTGTTGATAGTGAGAAAACTTTAATTTTATGTCCGAAATGTAATTCAGAACACATAATTAAAAATGGACATGATAAAAATAAAATTCAAACTTATAAATGCAAAGATTGTAAGAAAAAATTTAATGCTTGCACCAATACTCTAGTATCACATGTTAAATTAACATATGAACAATTATTATTTTTCTTCGAATGTATGGATAATAAATTATCAATTAGAAAAACTGCTGCTAAAATGAATGTTAATAAGAATACAGTTTTTTTATTACGCCATAAAGTTTTAGATTGCATATCAATAATAAGAGAAAATATTAAATTAAGAGGTACCGCTGAAGGTGATGAAACTTACGAATCTATTAATTTAAAAGGTACAAAGAAAGAAAATATGCCACGATTTTCAAATCCTCGTTCTTCTAATAATGGAAATTCAAAAAGAGGTATAAATGACCATCAAGTTTGTATTGCTTCGGTTATTGACGAATATGATAATTTCTTTTTAGA
The DNA here is from genome assembly GCA_018713045.1 of Candidatus Coprosoma intestinipullorum. GTDB lineage: Bacteria > Bacillota_I > Bacilli_A > RF39 > UBA660 > Coprosoma > Coprosoma intestinipullorum. The sequence continues at coordinate 26,878 of DVFV01000111.1, forward strand.
GATTGTTGGTACTGGTCCTATAACTTCATTAGAAGTAGAGAAAGCATTTTATAATAGATTAAATGATGTAACTTGTTTAATTACAGATTGTAAGACTTCTTATGAAAAATTTGCTAAAGATAACTCTATAAGATTAGAACAAGTTAAATCAGGGACTTATAAAAATATTAATGGCTATAGTTTAGGTAATATCAATTCTTTACATTCAGAATGGGCAACTTTTGTTTCTAGTTTTAGAGGCGTTTCAACAAAACATTTACAACATTATTTAGATCGGTTTAGTTTTCAGAAAATTATTAATTATACTACTGAAACATTAAAAAGGTTTTTAACTATGATGAAAAAGGCTAGTGTTAATAAATGTAATATTAATTCAGACAATGTTTATGATAATTCATCAGGTATTAACTTTACTGAAGTATATGCTGAGTATAACTATTCACCCCTTACAAACTAGTACACAGCGAATATTTTTAAGCACCCAATCAAGGTGTTTTTTTGTGACTTGTAACTATTCAGACCCTCAAAAAGGGAAAAACAAAAAATGTAAAAATTTACTTTAAAAAAGCTATTTTTTTTGATAATATATAAAAAAATAGTAATAACTTAAGGATAGTGATAAAGATGTCAAAGACAATAACTGTACCTATTGATTTTTATAAACAATTTGAAGATGTAACAAATAAGTTAGATACTTTAATTAGAGAAAATCAACGTATGAGATACTCTCATGAAGATGAAATAAAAAAATTACGATATGAATTAACAAAGGAACTTAATGATAGACAAAATGAATTAAAACTTATTATAGAAGAAAAAAATGAGATTATTCAAAAATTATTAAATGAAATAGATAGACTAAAAAATAAAAATAATAAAAACAGTACTAATTCAAGCATGCCATCTTCCACTGATATGTTTAAACCTAAAAAAAGTGGAGCCAATCTTTATAAC
>DVFV01000112.1 GCA_018713045.1 Candidatus Coprosoma intestinipullorum
TCACATTATTCATATGTTCACGGCAAGTGTAATTCCTTTCAAACTATAAATCAAACATTAACCATCATTAAGCTAATTATCCTTTCAACAACACTATAAAAACGTTTATCCACGTATCCTTTTGTTAAGTATTGTACAATGGACTTGCGAATATCCATATGGTAGTAGGTATTGTGTAACAAAATTTGAATGATTAAATAACGTAAAAATTACGGGGGAATTTAAATATGGCAAATTTTTATATAGATACAATCACAGTCGCGCATGAATTACCAAACAACGATCGGCCAAAATTTTATATGTTTGGTGTGCCCAGCTACACGAATATGGGGGATCAAGCGGTCGCACTAGCCGAAAGAAAATACATTGAAAACGAGTTTCCTGAATACCAATATATCGAAATTATCGAAGAGGATGATGATGCCGCAATTCCGGTGGTTAAAAAACACTTGCAACCAAGGGATATCATTGCCTTCACTGGTGGTGGTAATATGGGAAACTTATATCATAATCATGAAGAAGCCAGAAGAAAAGTCTTCTCAACCTTCACCGATAATCTAACAATTTCATTTCCACAGTCAATCCACTTTGAAGATAATGAAGATGGTGCCGCTGAAAAAAAGAAAAGCCAAGAGGCCTACAGTAAAAATCCTAACCTTGTGCTAGTCGCTCGCGATGCACAAAGCTTTCATCGTATGCAGCGAACCTTTCGTAATCCCGTGATTTTCACACCCGACATGGTACTATACATGAATTCAGTCGATTGGAAATTTAAACGTAATGGTGCCTTATTTGTGTTGCGCCACGATACCGAAAAAGTGGTCAAACAATCAACAATTGATAATGTAAAGGGCCTTTTGGATGATACCCTTCCTGTCGAACGTGTTGATACGGTTCTAGATGAGCCATCAACAATAACGCCAATCACCCGAGATACGTTGTATGAAGAAGAATTAGAACTATTTTCACACCAAAATATTATCATTACAGATCGGTGGCATGCCATGGTATTTTCAGTCCTAACTGGTACCCCCTGCCTGCTGTTTGGTAATAGCTACGGTAAAGGTAAGCATGCCTATATGGACTGGTTAGAATATGTTAATTGGATTGATTACACTGATGAGGAAGATACCGAACGTATTAAGAAACTGATGCAAAGTCTAATCGTCCAAAAACGACATAGTTATGATGTTAAAAGAAGCTTCCAGCAGTTGCGTGACACCATTTCTCGTTATGCTGAAGATTAAGTACAGAATAAATTAATAAAGATGAACCTCCTGAAATATACTTTCAGGAGGTTTTTATGTAGCAAGTATTTTGATAAACAATTAGTTATATTATGTTTACTAAACATGTTAATCAATAGATATTAAATATATTTTTCACATCAATTTACTGGCAATTCACTTGTATCACTTTTGGAAAACGTTTACACTTTTTACATAGGCGGTAGGTATATTATTGGATATCTAATACATTAAAGTGGGGAGAGATATTATGGAAAAGAATAAAGACACTAAAGACGAAAGACATTACAAAATATTTAATGGTATTTTAGGGCTAGTGGTCGGCTTATGAATGGCAATTCCTTCACTTTTTTCTTTTTTTGACAATTCAACAGGTTCTATAGTTTTTTGGATAGATTGTATCGCCATTATTGTGGGGGTAATTAGCGTTATAAGTGTAATCAACGAGCTTAGGCACGTTAAAAAGTAGTATAAACGATAGTATTTTGATGACCTTATAAAAATCATTGTACTTAATACGATAACGAGGTGCTAAAATATGCAAAATTCAGAAAAAGAAAAATTAAATAAGGAATTAGACGCAGCCACACGATCACTACCAAGAAAAGAAGTTAGCCAAGAAGATATGGCGGAGATGATTAGAAATGGTGAATGGTAAAGAGAATGCCATTGAAGAGGGAAAGCGTAGAATACGGAGAAACGGCCAATTAACTCCAAGAATCAGATTAGAGACGAAAAAAGAACTTATAAATTGGTGGAACGAATATGAAAAATAAGTCAGCTAATTCATGATAGTACCCGTTCTGATATGTATAACAACAGCTATAATCATCCAATAAAATAAATAAAAAGCAACTCGAATTAATACAATAAGCTGCTTTTATATCAATAATTTAGCTCCTATTAGCAAGTCATGGACTATTAATTATTCAAAAAAGGCCACACTTTTTATTCTAAGTGTGGCCTTTTGAATCTAGCCAAATTGATATTGTTGAATTTGACTATACTCATTCTCTTTTTCTTCTTCAAGATTACGAATATCTATATCATTCTGTAAGTTTAAAAAATAACGATCAGAAACTCCAAAAAGCCTACCTAACCTTACGGAAGTATCAGGTGTTATTTGTCGTCGTTCATGTAAAATATCCTGTATCCTAGATGTTGGCACATTAATTTCCTTTGCTAATGCATAGGCAGAAAAATTCAATGGTTCCATAAACTCTTCTCTCAATATTTCACTAATTTTTGGCGTCGGAATTTTATTCATGATACTTACTCCTTTCAGCGATGATAATCAACTATTTCAACATTAATAAAATCGTTCTGTCCTTTAACTGAAAAGCATATTCGATACTGTGCATTAATCTTAATACTATATTGACCTGCACGATCTCCTACTAATTGTTCCAAATGGTTAGCAGGAGGAACTCTCAAATCGTTAATACTTTCAGCGCTGTCTAACATAATTAGCTTCCGTAAAGCCACTTTTTGAATCAATTGGGGCATTTTTTGAGAAAATTTTTGATTATATATTTTCTTAGTTTCCTTATCCGCAAAATTTTTTATCATGACTTGTCCTCTAATTTAATCTAACCATATTATACATGAAACACGTGTATACGGAAAGAAGATATATACAAGAAATAATCCATTAAATTAGAATGTAGACCTTTTATGATATCCACGATTTCTTAGTAAACCTTCACTGCCGTTACAAGTATGATACTATTTCAGTAGCCTTTTAGATATCTAATTATACTTAATAAATAGAATAAATAATGAAGAATCAGAACAGAACACAAGATGGATACCAAAAAAGTCAATCAAGAAGGTATGGCAGAGTTGATTAAAAATGGTGAATGGTAAAGAGGATGCCATTGAAGAGGCAAAGCGTAGAATACGGAGAAGCGCCCAATTAACTCCAAGGGTCAGATTAGGGACGAAAGAAGAATTTATAAATTGGTGGAACGAATATGACAAATAAGTCAGCTAATTCATGATAGTCCCCGTTCTGATATGTATAAAAACAGCTATAATCATCTAATAAACTAAATAAAAAGCAACTCGGTAAAAGCAGCATCGAGTTGCTTTTTATTTAGTTTATTTGCATTATAGTTTTAATTATGTTTAAATTTAATTAACAAAGTTAAAAAGGAGATAAAAATGAATTGGTTTCTTTCTTTAGAAAAAGAAGATCAGGAATTTATTAAACAACTTGTTCTTTCTTCTGGATCACTAAAGCAATTAGCACATGTTTATAAGGTTAGTTATCCGACCGTCCGTACTCGTCTAAATAAAATCATCGACAAACTAAAATTACTTGAAGACCAGGATAAAGATCACTTTGAGACAAAAATCATGCAATTAGTAATTGATGAAAAGGTCTCTTTAGACGTAGCAAAAGATTTAATCAAAGATTATAAGGAGGTTAAGAATGGATAGTTTAATTTCAGTAGCAGAAGGTATGTTAGTTGTGTTTGTTATATACTGGACAAATAGGCTCTTTCCAAAATGGTTCGGCGGTATCTATAATCTAGCATTTTTACTTTTTATGGTTTATACCATAATTACCAGAGGACAAGATCAACTTATTAGCATGCTTATAGTACTAATTCTAGGAGAAGTTATTTTAGGTGGAATTTGGGTCAGTGCTCGCGAAGATAAAAAGAGAAAGATTAAAAAAGAAATCGAAAAAATGAAGGCAA
>DVFV01000012.1 GCA_018713045.1 Candidatus Coprosoma intestinipullorum
AACTATCACTGGTGCAAGTAATAAAACCACTAAACAAATAATTCTCACCTTAAGCCCTTTAGCAAAATCTTTAATTGCATCTTCCGTTCCAGTTATCACCTTAATACTTGAAACACAAGTCATTACAATAACCAGTATAATACCACCTATACTTATCCAAGTAAAAATAGTATTTAACAAATTTTTAAGATCATCATCTATTAAATTGCAATCTCCTGAATCATTACTATAATTAGATGTCGGATCCTTTCCATAATAATCTTTTATCTCTTGAAGAGAAGGTACTCCATCCAAATAATGTTTTAAATCATCTTGAGTTTGTGTATTATCTTTATTGGTTTCATTTTTCTCTTCATTTTTAGTAGTGTCACCACCTGTAACACTAGAACCTGTCTGACTACCCTTATCATTAAAAACCGCATTCTTCTTATTACTTATATTATTTGAACTTTTATCTAATATCAAATTATAACAAGCAATTCCAGGAGTACAGTTAGTTCCAAAAACTAAATTACCACCTTTACTAAAATTCTTCATATCTAAAAAAGTAAAAGTTACATTATTTTCCGCACAAGAAAACTTTTTATTTTTATAGAAAAAAGCCATCATTAAATCATTATCTCTATTATAAGAATCATAATTAGGCAATGGAACATTCGTTGAACTATTATCACTTGCAACCAAATCAACATCCGCTCCAGTCTTCACTTTGCCATTTTTATTATAATAAACCCAAGTTCTTGCAACTAAAGTTTTACCTTGAAAGCCAGAAACAGTATAACGACAAAACGCATATCCATTTTTAGTTTCAGTTCGTTTAGTAGGCAAAGCAGCATCTACACTCCTTATTCCAAAAAATAAAAACATACTAAAACAAAGTAACAAACATATAATCTTCTTCATATAAGGTCTCACCTATCCTTATTTAATTATATCATACATTTCAAAAATAATATATAACGAACAAAAAAATATAAGAATTTAACTTATATTTTTATTCATCATTTGATGAGTCAGTATTATCATCAACTTGAGTATCATTAGAACTATCAACTCCATTGATAAATTTCTTCGTACAACCCCAAACATCTGTAATAGTCTGACCATCCTCATTTGATTGTTCTTCGACGCTTGATACTAAATTAACTGCAAATTGAACAATTACAACTATCAAGAACACTACCAAAGCAGATATAAGTCTTGAAACAAAAGCCTTCTGATATTTTTTGATATCTTCTTCCTTCTTAGCTACAACTGATTTTGCAAAATCAAGCATACCCCAAATGATAAGCAAAATAGGTACAACTATTTTTATCATTTGAATAATGGTTGATACTAAATTAAAAAGTTCATTCGGAACCAAGATGTTTCCACATAATGTAGAATCACCTTCCAATACATAAAATAAATCCATATTATGCACCTCTCATTAAGGTTGACCATTGATTAAACTTTTTGCACATGTCCAAGCATTAGAAGAATCGTTACCTTCACCGCCCAAGTTACCTACAATATTAATTGCAAGTTGAACGACTGTTACAATTAAGAACACGATTAAAGCTGCAATAAGTCTCTTCATAAATTTAGCTTGACCAGCTTTAATATCATCCTCTTTTTGAGCAATAACTGCTTTTGCAAAATCAAGCATACCCCAAATGATAAGTAAAATTGGTACTACGATTTGAAAAGCTAAAACAGCCATGTGAATAAGATTACCAATTGGTAGTGGAATATTAAAACCTTGAGCAGTACAATAATCTAAAACGTTAAATAAATCCATAATTTACCTCCTCTTTTATAACATAAATATACCTTAAATGTTATAAAATGTCAATCTTCTTAAAACATTATTTGTTATTTAAACATACCGAATAAACCTTTTTTACCTTGTTTACTACCAGTATCACCATTTTGTTTATAAAAACCAAGTTTAACTAAAAAATTATTAAGCTCCGCACTATCGTCTAATTGATCGTTAAGCGGTGGGATTGTTCCAAAAATATCGAGCTTAGTTTCATAACTAAAATCAGAAACATCTTGCTCACTAAGTAAACATTTGTTTAAAACTACCTTTTTATTCTTATAATTTTCTAAAGCTCTTGGACTACGTGAAAGCAATTTATTTATCTGAATTTTTGAAGGTTCGAGTAAATAAATACTTTCATTAGCTAGTGTCTCTGCCGCTGGACTATTATTCGCATCAATTAAAATAATATCCGCATTCCCATACTTCGTAATCGCATTACCAAGCTCGCTGTTAGAAACACTGTACATCTTATCTTCATCGAAATACATAAAATCGTGTTTGTCGACCTCGATAGCAACTACATTATAATTATGAGAAAGTTGTCTTTTAGCAATATAAACCAAAGTTGTCGAACCTGCATTTTGCGTTACATCCTTAAAACTAATTACCACCCGGCTCTTAACATCCTGAAGTGGTGATGGTGCTTGATAACTAGCACCCACCTCTCCCGTATGAACCGTATCAAGTTGATGATACTGTGCCACATCGCGGTAACTATTAGGATGACTATACAAATACTTCACGCCCTCGACATTCATCGTAAAATTATAAATCCTCATTGAAATCAAATCTGATAAATACTCCGGAGCGGAAGTTTCAGGCGAACCATCTAAAAGTAAAATTACCCTATCCATATCTAAAGAAAGTGATAACTTCTGTAAAGTTTTAATATCCTTATAATTTTTAAGTGCTGTTATATCTAAAATCATCTTTTGAAAATAGAAATTTTTAAAAGTTTCAATTATCTCGTCAACACTAAACTCCCCTTCTAGTTTTTTAATAATCTCTATATCCAAACTAGCCAAGGCATCACGATATTTATTAGCAACAATTACATTCATGAATCACCCCTCCTTATAAAATTATGAATTAGGAACAACATGACCCAAATCAGAAGAAGTATCAACCGCATTAAATGTTACCGTTTCTCCTCTAACTGGAATCCTAATTAAATCACCAATAATTGGGAAATCAAAATACATATACGCAATAACCCTGTAATATTTACCGCATTTATAAGTATCTGAATGCCTATTACAAGTATTATATTCATATACACAATAATCATAAGGATTACTACCCGTACCATCACTAACCAAAACACCATCATCTTGGCTAGGACAATTATGTGAAACAGTTGTACTCTTAAGTCTATATCCAACCCCTTCACTACTTATCCAGTTGTTAATATCCTGAACAGTATTTTCGGTATAATCCTCATCTTTTTCAATTTCTTCGACAATTCTGTTTTTAACCTTAAAAGCTTTAGAATAGCTAAGAGAACCTATAAATAACATTATCAAAACAACAACAAAAATAATAATTAAATTGAAAATCATCGCATTACTAATTGCTTCTTTCATTATCTATCACCTGAATACATTGCCGTATCCCCTTCACTAAAATTATAAGTTCTCTCACCTTTCGTATAAACTGGAATCTTAAACTCGCCTACTATTGGCAAATTGACAAATATATAACTAACCACACTATAGTTATAATAAATCGGCTGATTATCACCATTCTCTTTGTTTACTTCCTTATCACCCCGATCATCCGGATGGAAATAAACACAATATAGATGAGTTGAATCTTCGTTAATATCTAAAGTTCCCTCATCAGAACTATTTGGTGAAGAAGGACAATCAGTGCGTTGAATACCACCATTTAAACTGGTATATCCAATACTAATCAAATAATCCTCTATTTCCGCTTTAGCCAAATCATTATGACCCTCAAACTTCTCAATAGTATCTAATATTCTCTCGTTGACCTTGAAAGCCTTATAATAGCTAATAGTTGCCGAAATAAGACCAAATACAATTATTATAAAAAGTATAATCATGTTATATAGAAAAACACTACCAATACCTTCACGCATTTTAAGACACCGCCCATCTTTTTACTAAGAAAATCTTGCCATAAAGCAAGAATTTTTTAACATCTTATTTAGTATTAGAACTGTTAACGCACTCTCTATAACCAGCAGCATCATAAGTATTACTGTTACCACGAGTACATTGACCACTTTTCCATACACCACCAGCATCTGTACAACAAGCACGTTCAGCTGTATTACTCATCAAACTAGTGATTAATGGAGTAACAACCGCAACGATAACACCGATTAAGATAATCGCAACAACTGTTAAGTTTGCCTCACCTGCAGCTTCTTTCATCTAATATCACCACCTTACTTTATCCTCTATCTTAGATTATAGCACATTTATATCACTATTTCTATAAAATATCTAAAACTTAACTTTTACTTTACTAATAATTCATCATCATCATCATTGATAAAAGTAGGAAACCTAAAATTCCACCACCTGTACCGAATAACATGATCATCGTCTTGTTTTCCATCTTCTCAAGACGCTCCTTATATTTTTGCTCACGAGCTTTATTTTGGAGTGTTGAAATAGTTCTTGAGAAAACAAGCAATTGTTCCTGCTTATTCTCCTGACTACCCAAACCTAAACGATAAAGTAGTCTCATCATTCGCATTGAATCACGAACTGGATACTCGTTTGCAAAATCCATATAAGGTTGAACAGAAGAATCACCGGCATCGATTTTTGCAACTAAAGTTCTAAGACCTGGCTTAAAAATCTCAGGTGCCGTATCGATTGATTTTGCAAGAGCAACAGGAACTGTATAATGTTGTATCAAAATTTCAAGTCCCTTTAAATAGTATGGAAGCATTAAGTTAATTCTATGTAAGTTTGCCTTATAATAATTTTTTAAATTCATATAAGGAAGTTTAAACACTAAGAAACCAATAAGTAAGGAAAGTAAAACATAAGCAAAAGATAATTGATTTAAGAAAATGAAAAACATAACGATAATAGCTAAAATTCCATTCCTTACTCTCTGTCCAAATAACTTTTCGACATCGATATCTCCGCCATATCTAACACTTAACAAAAACTTATAATCATCTTCCATCAAAAACATGAAATAAGGCTCTGTCTCTTTAATAAATTTATGAGAACTGAAATGATTATTAAAGGACAAAATAATAACTATAATAATACCAATTAAAATAAACATTAATCCTAAATTCATTATTCCGCCCCCACATCTTCATTATAATATTTTTCGCCAGATAGGATAAAATATGTATTAAGCCAAATAATACCATGTAGTAAAAGTACTACCCACCAATCCTCAAGCATCTGGTTATAAGTCTCAATTCCAAGCATAAACTGAACAAGCATAACCATCAAATAAAGTAAAATACCAAACTGTAAAAACTTTTTATGGAAAGTTGCCCTATCAATTCTATCTCGGTAAACAGATTCAACTAACATATCGATATCCTGACTCATGTTTTCCAAGGATTCACCAGAATCCTTAGCACCTTCATTAGTAATCTGTAAAAATAATTGATGCATATTTCTAACGATGAAATAATCATATTTAGAATTCATATATTCTATTGATTGTTCAATAGTTCCGTTTTCATAAGCTAAATCAATCATCATCTTGACATCTGACTTAACCGGATCTTCCAAAACATTAGAACTATAAACACCTTCCAAAGCTTTAACAAAAGATTGCGTCGTTGCAAATTCCATAATTGTATTTGTCGTATATACTTGAATCTGTTCAAATATAAACTCACTATAAAGTCTCTTACACCTTAAATAAGTCAAATAAGGAATAACAGCTACTGCCGCAATTGCATATATAATTGATACGATAATATTATAGAAATACAAATATGTCACAACTGCCGCCCCAACCGCAAATACAATTACCTGAATCGCATACTGCCTTGGTGTATACTCTTGACCAAGCTCTTTAACTTTCTCTCTAACAACTTTAAATGAATAAGGAGCATAACGGTCATATAACGCACCAACTTTTTTGTTTATAAACTTATAAACATTATTTGAATTGCTGTTGTTACGATATAAAATTATAAACACAGCAATCGCTAAAACAATTAAGAAAATTAAAATTGTCATATTTCACGTACCTCCTTTATTCAAATAAACTTTCACTAGTTTGACTACCAGTTAAAGGAGCCTGACTTTGTGATTGATTAAAATTTTGATTAACCGCTTGACCTTGCTGCGCATTTACAGCTGAGTCAAAAGCATTACTAAACACACTCTGGCTAGCACCATTAGAAACACTTGGATTAATTTGACTAGCATTATTTACACTTTGATTAACCACATTATTTGAATTAACCACACCTTGACTAAAACTTGGATTAATCGCACTTTCTGCTGGTGCAAAACTACTTGAAAACATCACATTTTGTGTATTAGAACTAACTGTCTCAGAAGGCTCCTCTTTCACTTCTGGAATGACACCTTGATCATTAGAACCATCTTTGATAAACATACTATTCTCTGGAGTCTCTTCTTCAGGCTCTCCAGCCAAATTCTGAAGTTCCTTTGGTAAAAATACACCTTGAACCTCTAAATAATCGATCAAATATGGACTTGGATTATTTCTAATAACCTTACCATCCGCACCTTTTCGATAAATGACGTTGTGTTTAGCCTCGTTAGTATCCTCAGTTACATAAAATTCCGTAACCTCAGCTATCTCACGTTTAAACTTATGAGTAACCTTATCAGTAAATCCTCGAACATAAATACCAATCTGAATATATCTACAAATAGATTTTAAAAACTGATCCATATCCTGACTGGTTTCAAGCAAACTATACATACGGCTAGGAATAGAAGAAGCTTTATCAGCATGAATAGTTGACAAAATATAATGACCAGAAGAAATAGAATTTCTAACAGCCATAACCGCTTCTGCACTACGAACCTCGGAAAGTAAAATCCATTTGGGATTCTGACGCATACAAGCTTCCAAAATATCTGTATATGTTGCGATATTGTTAGTTTTCATTGACACGATATCTCGCGTCGGAAAAATCTTATCTAAGTGAAGCTCTAAAGTATCTTCGATTGTAATAATCTTTTCATTTTCAGCAATCTTAGAAGCTAAATACTTAATAAGCTCCGTCTTTCCAGAACC
>DVFV01000113.1 GCA_018713045.1 Candidatus Coprosoma intestinipullorum
TTCTTATCGCCTCATTTATAGTATACCACTATTCTTCTATTTGGTCATATACCACTTCCCTTCTTTGAACCTATTCTTTTTGGTTCTGTAATAATCATACTAGAGAATTGTGGATAGATTTTGATAGAAATATGGGAAATTGTGGTAAAGAAAAAATTAACCTTATTTTGGTTAATTATTCTTTGAATTCAAATTCGAAATCGAGGATTTTAATTATGTCGCCTTCTTCGGCTCCCATTTTTCTGAGTTCGTCATCGACTCCGAGTTTTTTAAGTTTATTAGAAAATCTAAGGATTGCCTCATCGGTATCTAGGCGGCTCATTTTAAATAGTTTGATTATTTGGTCGCCGGTAATTATAAATGTGCCGTTTTCTTTAGTTATTTGATATGGCTTTTCTTCTTTAAATTTATAAACCATGTGAGAAGAAAATTTAGTGTTTTCATAAAGGCTTGTTTTGGGAATGGTATCTAAGATGTCAGCTAGTTTATAGATCACTTTATCTAATCCTTCGTTTTTGAGGGCGGATATTTCGAATATTTCTTTACCTGCTTTGATTTTGAATTTTTCTAGGTTTTCTTTAGAGTTTTCGGTATCCATTTTATTGGCAATAATAATTTGTGGTTTTTTTAGTAAGTTTTCATCGAATTTTTTTAGTTCTTCGTTTATGGTTACGTAATCTTCGTATGGGTCATTTGTATAACCACTCATATCGATAACGTGAGCAATTACTCTAGTTCTTTCGATGTGTTTTAAGAATTTATCACCAAGGCCACTTCCTTCTGAGGCTCCTTCGATTAATCCTGGAAGGTCAGCAACGACAAAGCTTCGGCCATCGCCTACTCTAACTACGCCGAGGTTTGGTCTTAGGGTGGTAAATGGATAGTCAGCTATTTTAGGTTTAGATGCTGATATTTTAGAGATTATCGTAGATTTTCCGACACTCGGTTTACCTACTAGGCCAACGTCAGCTAGGAGTTTTAGTTCGAGTTTTACTTTTATCTCTTCACCTGGTTCACCATTTTCAGCGTATTTTGGAGCGGGATTGGACTGAGTGGCAAAGGCCATATTTCCTCTTCCTCCTCTTCCTCCTTTGGCGGCGATTACTTCGTCTCCATCGTTTACAAGGTCAGCGATTATTAAACCGGTATCTAGGTTAGTTATGGTTGTGCCCATTGGAACTTTTAAGATAACGTCTTCAGCGGCTTTTCCGTGCATTCCTTTACCTAGTCCGTTTCCTCCGTGTTTTCCTTTGATCAGTTTATTATAGCGAAAATCAACTAGGGTGTTTAAGCCAGAGTCGGCTTTAAAGATGATATTGGCACCTCTTCCACCGTTACCACCGAATGGTCCACCCATGGCTACATATTTTTCTCTTCTAAAGGCAAGGCAGCCGTCGCCACCGTCGCCTGCTTTTAATTCAACTATTGCTTCATCGACAAACATGTTCATCACCTAATGGTATTATACAATACCTAACTTATTTGAGCAAGAAAAAAAGGATTATTCATCCCATCTTATAGTTGAATTAGTGGATCCCCAAATTCTACCGGCACTAACTTCGGTATTATCATAAGGTATTTGACCGTTTTCCATTTTCATGATAAAAAACATTCCGTCGTTACCATTAAAGGCCGACGGGTCTATCGAGGTTATGTTGTCTTTGATAGTAATGTTTATAAGTTTTTTATTTTGAAAAGCGGCTGAACCAATGGCCGTGATGTTTACACCGCCAATTGTTTCTGGGATAAAGACGGTTTTATCACAGGTATCCGAATATCCGGTTATGGTGTTTCCAGAGACGGTAAAGCACGCGGGATCTGTGGTTAGGGTTTGGACGTCATCAAGTGCGCTACGTCTTATTTGATCGTCGGTTAGTTTTCTGTTGGTCATGACGGTTAGAGAGCCTAAGATCAGTAATAAAAACAGTGATAGTATTCCATATAATAAAGCTGATGTTACAAAGCCGTTTTTCTTCATGTCATGCCCCTCCTCTATTTTTAATTATACAATAGACACGGGAGAAAAACAAGAGAAAATAGAGGGCTGCCTATAACGTATTTGATTTTAAACATAGATTATATTAGGTGATTAAAAATGTGTGGAAATTGGTGGTTTGGCCGGGGAAAATGGGTTATTATTTTCTTTGGCTGTTTACTTTTAATTGTTTATCAACTTTTTTTAACTTTAATTTTACTTACGAGGTTTAATGTTTTTTTGCTTTTGTTTTTCTTCTTTTTACTATTATGGTCAGGTTTTAGACTTTTCTTCTGACAAGAGTTTTTCGGTTTTATAGATTTTATCTAAAGATTTGCTTATTTTCTTACACTTTTCATATTCTGTACCACTTAGGGTAATGATGTCTGGAAGGCTTATGAGAATTTCAAGTAGTTCTTTTTCGTCTTCCATTAGGGGATAATGTCTTTCGTATTCTCGAAATACCGGTTCAAAGTCAAAGTCCAGGGCATGATTTAAATAAAGACGATAGAGGTCCATGACTGGACTGTCGATTTTAGCTTTGCGCCAGCTTATGAGATATGATGATTCTCTTCTTAGAAAATGATCTAAGGAAAGGTTTCCATGAATGACAACTTTTCTTATTTTGGTTTTTTCTTTAACGAGTTCGTGCCATTTCTCAAGTTTTTCTTTGGTGTTTGAAATAGTGTCATATATTTTTGAGATGTTTCTGGCAAGAAGGCTTTCACTTGGACTCATGTAAACTTTACTTTCGACAATGGTGATAAGGTCAGTATAATAGCTATAGAGGTATTTTAAGTTGTTATCTAAGTCTTCATATAGTTCTTCAAAGTCACCCATGTCTACTTCTTTATAATGGGTGGTTTTACTATGAAGTAAGGCAGTTAAATGGATTAGGTCTAATATTTTCTGTTCTTTTGGAATGTTTAAATCATTTATATATTTGTATATTTCAAAGTCTTCACCCGGTGAGGTGATTATTTCGGGAATGTAATCAAAGCTGCGAGATTTTAGGTAGGTTAAAATTTCGTTTTTTATTTTGTTTTTTTTATATACAAAAGTGCCATCACTAGTTTTAATAATGGTGGCATCTCCTTTCTTTTCATAGCTTTTGGCGTTTAATTTGTATTTTTTTAAATCATCTCTAAGCTGGGACAATGAGTTTATCTCCTATTTTGAGGTCATTTAAATTGTTATAAGCTTCTAAGGCTTCTTTGGTTACATCGTATTTTTCCATGATGGATTCAACGGTGTCATTTTCAGTTACTATATGAACTTTATAGACAACATATCCTTCGTTTTCGTCCATGTTATCAAATATGGATTTAACGGTTTCTGGACTTGCGGATACTGGTTTTACCTCTTCGGTCTCATCATCTTTTTCAGCCTCTTCATAAGATACTGGTTTTATTTCTTCTACTTCTTGTTTTTCCTCTTGGATTTCTTCCATTTCTCTTTCCTCCTTTTCTTCTAGGTTATCGATTATAAGAGTTATACTAACTGATAAGACTTCGTTATTAATTAGTTCATAAAAGAAATCGTTAATGTCGACTGTGGCTTTATTTAGTTCGTACCTCGAATCGATACTAATGTCAAATGGAACTTCAAATTTAAAAGGATCGACATTAGTACTTGTGTCTGTAAGTTTATAATTACCACTTATAATAAAGGTTCCAGAAATTAGATTGTTTTGTATTTCGTATGTGTGTTCAAGAGAGATACTTCTAATTTCAGCTATTTTGGTTTCAAACGATATATCTCTTTTAAAAGGAACTATTTTTTCCATGTTCTCAATCCTCCTAGATAAATATATGAATATTAATTTTTTATATGAATAAAACTCTGAATTTAATCAGAGTTTATACTATCTAGGATATATTTACCATTTTTATGCTGATGCTAATGCTGATTCTACTTCATTAATTATATCTTTTAGTAAATTTAATATTTCAGTAATATCGATACCATTAGCATATTTATATTTATTACTATAAATATTCCATAGTTTCTCTATTCTTTCATTACCAATTATAGAATTTATAATTTGTTCATAGTCATTTAAATATTCAAATGAATTTCTTTTAGTAAACGTATTATCCACTGCCTCTTTTAAAATATTTATATCTATATCTTTTCTTAATTTAGTTAAGAAATAATATATATCATAAAAATCTTTCATTCTACTATTAAATACACCACGTCTTAATACTGTTTCAATTTTTTCCGCTAATATTGTTTCAATATTATAACTGGTTATCATTATTGTTCTGTCTTCAAATATTAAGGGATATTTATATTTTAATTCTCTTGGTGTAACTTTATCACCTGTAGATATATCAATTTCTAAATTAACCTTTAAACTTTGTAATTTACCTACAATATGGTATTTATTTCCACCATACTCATCATCTTCTCTAATATCAGTTATATCTACCACATCAAATTTAACACCATCTTTTAAATTAATGCTTAATATTTCGTTTAATACTTTTAACATTTTATCTTTTGATACATCTATCCCTGTAATTGCAGCATCCATATCTTTAGTCATTCTATTACCAATACCAAACATAGCAGATAGCAATAATCTACCTTTTAAGATAAAATTATCTTGATAGTTAGATACAGAAATTCTTTCTAACACTCTTTCAAACATATATCTTTGTAATATTTCATAATAATTAAGGTCATATTTATTTTCCATTTCTTTTGCTAATCTTTTTTTATATCGGTTATATCTACCATTTCATCATGACCTCCACAATTGTATTAACCTTTTCATAAATATTAAAAATTTTAGAATATTCTAACAATAACTCAATATTTTTATCTTTACTACTAAAGTAATAATCTAATACTCTATTCTGGAGTTCTAAATCAAAATCCTTTTCAGATTTTAACATATCACAAATACATCTTTCAGCATTATATACTTTAACAGGATTACCTAGTGGACTAGTCACCTTTATAATACCTATTTCATAATGATTTTCTGAAACATAATGAATATTATAATTTCCCCTAACTCTTTTATTTCTTGGCACAGTTATATCAATTACAGATGGTGTCTTATTTGTAAGATTTAAAATATGAAGTGCTGTATTATATGAAAATATTGCACTTGGATAGTTTTTTTGTAAAATATAATATTCATCTTTAAAAAACTTTGTACTCATGTATAAACCATGACTAACTTTTTCTATAATTCCTTTATCAATATAAAATTTAATTTGTGATTTATAAATATTAAGTTCTACTAATTCAGCAGTAGTAATATAACCATTATTTTTTTCTAAAAATTCTGTTAGTTTTTTTTCATTATTCATAAAATCACCCATTTACTTTTGTACATACATTACAACATTTTGCCGAACAAAAGTAAATGTGATTATCTTAATTTGTTGAAAATTATTTTTTTGTTTAATTTAAAAGGGTTGAAATTTTCCCTATCCATCATATTTACCATTCCATCCAGCATATAAATTTATGCCTACTATTACATATCCACTGTTTACAATTATAAATATATTATCACTTTAAATTAATCGTATACAACCGCTTTTATTATAATTTTTATAAAAGAAAAGAAAGGATTTTTTCCTTTCTAATTATTAAAGTCATCTAAGAAATCATCAATTGTCATTATTTGTTCATCAACTTTTTCTAATGATATTTCTTCTTGTTTTGGTTCTTCCTTTTTTTCTTCTTTGGTTTCTTTTTTATTTTCAGTAATTTCGGTTTTGGTAAAGGCTTTGTGAATTTTATCTTTTGTCACTTGTGTTCCTGTTTGATATCTATCACATATTGGGAATGAAGTGACTTTATAATATGTTATTTCATCGGTTAAAATTCCTATTTCATCTTTATGTGTTACTACAAAGGCATCAATTATGTGATATGGATTTGTTTTTACATCTCTTATGACTTGAACTCCTTTACGAGCTCTTGAGGTTATCTCAAATTCATCGATTTTAACTCGTTTGGCTGTACCTTTGTCGGTAATAACTATAAGGAAGTCTCCATCTGTAAATGACTGACCTGAGGCTACTGTATCGTCTTTTAGGTTGATAGCTTTGACTCCACTTCCTCTTAATGAGGTTACTGGAACTTCTTCCGTTTTATATCTTAAACCAAGGCCACTATGGGTTGTAATAAAGATTTCTTCTTCGGCTTTAGTGACATTAATTACTCTATCCCCTTCTTTTAGTTTCATTAAAGTTATTGGTTTAGAATATCTTTGGACTTTTAGCTCTTGAAGTGGGGTTTGCTTAATCATACCTTTTCTAGTAATGCTTATAAAGTTTACTTTTTCATTAAAGTCTTTTACTAGATATGACGATAAGATATCTTCGTTACTACTTATTTTAACAATGTTACTTACGTGTTTTCCTAGGTCTTTCCATTTTAAATCAGGCAGTTCATAAACTGGGATATATAAGAAGTTTCCGAGACTTGTAAATAGGATTAAAACATCCATTGTATTTGCTTCATAAATACCAATTGGGTGGTCGGTAACTTTTAGACCAGTTGCTTCTTGAGATGATGAGTAACTTCTGGTTGACACTCTTTTAACGTAGCCTTCGTCAGTGACAACTACTATACAGTCTTCTTTTGGAATTAAAGATGTTTCATCAATTTTAATTTCAGTAACTTCATCTTTAATTTCAGTTTTACGCGGTGTGGCGTATTCTTTTTTGACTAGGTTTAATTCTGTTTTCATAACGTGTTTTAAGGCTTCTTCGTTTTCTAAAATTTCAGTCCATATAGCTATTTCTTGCTCTCTTTGCTTGATTTCTTCTTCTAATTCGGTAACATCAGTATTAGTTAATTTGTAAAGTTGCAAGTTGACAATAGCTTCAGCTTGTTCTTTGGTAAAGTCAAATTCAGTTTGGAGGTTTTCAATGGCGTTTGCTTTATTTTTAGATCCTCTAATTACTTTGATTACTTCATCTAAGATTGAAAGAGCTTTTATAAGGCCTTCTAAGATGTGCATACGAGCTTTGGCAACTTTTAAATCAAACTCGGTTCTTCTTGTAATTACTTCTCTTTGGAAAGCGATGTAGGCATCCAAGATTTGTAGAACGCCTAAGGTCATCGGTCTTTGATTGACAATGGCAACCATATTATAGTTATACGATATCATCATGTCGGTGTTTTTAAGTAAGTAATTGACAATTAAATCTTCATTGGCACCTTTTTTAAGGTCAATGGCAATTTGAAGTCCATTACGGTCGGTTTCATCTCTGACTTCTGAGATACCGTCAACTTTTTTGTC
>DVFV01000114.1 GCA_018713045.1 Candidatus Coprosoma intestinipullorum
TGATCCCCAAGTTGGTGATGTCTTGTGTCAACTTCAATAACTTGGTCTTGCCAGTTGCTTCCAAGTCTTGTTCAAGCTCTGGATTTGAGTCAAAATGGTTCTCAATTGCTCGCTTGTTCTTGCCGGTTACGATCAAAATGTCTTCGATCCCTGCAGCCTTTGCTTCTTCGACGATAAATTGAATTGTTGGTTTATCAACAATTGGTAGCATTTCTTTAGGCAAAGCCTTAGTTGCAGGCAAAAATCGGGTTCCGAGCCCCGCAGCAGGAATGATTGCTTTTCTTATCTTCATGATTTAATCCCCCATTAATACGATCACCTTAATAATACTAAAAATATAGCTTTTTATTAAAGTTATATTTGCACATGTTAGGGATGTTGGTTTATTTATAAAGCTTATTGATTTCTAATTTGTTACGTATATTTACCTATAAAAAGTCCATAAATCTGAAACTTTAAAAAACACAATAAAAAAAATACCTACTACAATTAGCAATGTTGAAACTATAGAAATAATCCAAACAAATGGCCAACTAATGCGGTACTCCTCTGAAATAGTACTAAACAATTTTTTCATTGCTAAAACCAATGTCATGATTAAAAGATATATTACTATTAAATATATACCGGCTAATATTAATGCATAGCCCAGAGTTCCTGTTGTCGGGTGCTTTATGTCATTAAAAAGATTTCCTAGCATCTGAACAGACCCCATCATAGCAAATGACAAAGCGGTAAAAATAGCTAAAATTCCTACAAATTCAGAATATATTCCTGTCATTTTCCCCTGAATTTGATTAGTTAAGCTCTGTGCCTTATTAGCTATTTTATCAGCCTTATTAGCTGTCTCACTAGCTCTTTGCGCTATTTTATTAGCATTTTGAGCTACTTTCTTTGTATCTTTAACGGATAAAGATACCGTAGTTACAACCTTTTGCGCCACTTCAGCATGTTTTTCTGCATCTTCAGACACATCTCGTGCTTTTTTAGCTGCTTCCTCTGCTTCAGTAGCCAGTTTATTTATATATTCTCGCTGATAACAACTTAACTTGACATGTCTTTCGAATCTATTTAAATTTTCTTTTTTATCGTTAGATAACCCGTCAAGTTTTTCCTCTTGTCGTAAACCTGCAAAATCATTATTAGAGTCATACAAACCAAAAAAATTCTCAACAGATTGGAAAGTGTGGACATCCATTCGATATATCACATGAGTAATTTCAGGATATGATCTACATACATCTTCAAACTCACTTAACTCAGCAATTAAATCCACTAATTCCTTTTTATTTTGTTCAAGATTAGATCCTGATAATCCTACAAGAACTGCATTTATTAATTCTTCTTTATTAAGCTTTTCAGTCATTCAAGACATCCTTATTGCATTTATAACAATCTAAAATTTCATCCTTGTTATAATCAGCTGCGCAACGTTGCATGATTTTATTATAATTATTTTTCCAACTTGGATGATTATGTGTCATATTAACTAATTGCCAAGCAGATTTATTCAATAATTTATTTGTAAATATCTTTATTTTCTGAAATACTTCTTCATTTCCCAAGCTATTCTGATCAATCATAGGAAAGCGCTTTAGAACCAATTTTCCATTATCATAATAAGCATCTAATGCCCCTGCAACTATTGGTGAAGACCCATAACTTCTAAATGATTGATAAACATTCTTTTGAACAGGACCATATTTCCATTTAGAAAAATCACCATTCATTAAAGGTTCGCCAAAAGTAGCTAATGAATACCCCTGAAGGAAAAATAATATTTTCTGTAATTGCAGATTTGTTACATATTTTCCATCTTTTTTAGCTAAATCTATAACGAAATCAGCTACTTCGATGGGATTTTGAGCTTGAAATTCCATAGCCTTTACTTCCTTATACCCTATACTCCTAGTAATTTCTATAATAATTATGCTGTCCAAAAAAACGCCCGTCAAGATACAGGATTTAGATTACTGAAAAGAATTATACACAACATATTGGCATTTATTTTTTCTTAGCAGGTTTATTTTCTACCGACAAAGTTACTTTACAATTATCAGGTCTAATATCCCAACATTTAGCATATATAATTACTTCTTTAGAATACTCAATTTCTTCTTGGTCTGAGTATGTAATACAATATTTAAATTTAGGAAGTTTTACATACGGATCACTATCTATTTCTTTTTTATCAATTAATTCAAAAATACGATCTTTTAAAATTTGTAAATATATTCTAGGTAATGGAATATCTTTATGATCTTTTGGAAACAAATAACTTTCATTTTCTGGTTTAATATTATCTACTAACGAAAATCTAAAAGGAATCGCATACAAAATATAATTATCATCTACTATTTTATTAAAATCTGCTTTTGCATATTTTAATAAATAATTTAAATTCTTTTTAGAATATGCTTCCACAATTATATTTTTAGCGGTTCCTACACCTATATTGGCAATACAAAATGATTCACTCTCATCATTTTCTGGCATAACCTCATTAGAATCTTTACTAATAGAAAATGTTCTTTCTTTAGTATCCATATATAAATCAGGTTTATAAGTTTCTTCCATATTTTTACTAAATTGATCTTGAGACTTATCTATTTGTTGCCAAGTTAAATAAATCGTCACTATTGTTCCAAACACACCTAAAAAATCCGCTGGAGTACCTACATCTGGAAAAAAATCTATATTATAACCAGATATTTCGTAAAAAAGAGAATATAGTAGTCCCAACAGAGTTATTCCCATTAAAATTAATATGTATATTTTATATTTTTTCATCTCATATACCATATCTATCCACATCACAAAAAGCCCCACCAACCTCAATCAAGGAGATTGCTGGAGCCACCTACACTATCTACGACTTAAACATATAAATTATACCAATAAACATTATGTGATTCATGGCAAGACAAAAAATTCTAGCCTCACATCAACAAGGCTAGAATTTTTCATCAGCGCTCGATCTTGACTGCCCTCTCTTGCTCTAACTTCCTATAAAAACGAGAAAAGCATCACACACATAAGTGCATGATGCTTAAAACC
>DVFV01000115.1 GCA_018713045.1 Candidatus Coprosoma intestinipullorum
TATTTTGTTTCATGAATCTAGAAAATTTAGACATATATTACACCATCCCCATAAGTAATTTAAATTTTTCTGGCATTTTAAAATCTTCAAAAGTAAAATCCATATCTTCTTCCAAATATTCACCGTCTGCGTCAAATTTCGCAAGTACTCCCCCATCAATATTACAATCAAAAAGAATTATAGTTTGACGACCTGCTGAACTTGTTGGATCTTCATTTGAAATTTGTGTTTCAAAATAAACATCTTCACCAGTATCTTTATATATTTCCATTAACTCTCTAAAAATCGAAGTGTTAAAATGAAACGTTGCTGACCCTGTACCTGCCCATCCAGAACTTTTATTACCCTTACCTGTTTTACCTAAAATAGGAATTTCTGTTTTATTCTTTTCAAACTTAGCCTCTAAATTTATTGCTTGCATAAATTTATATCTGTTTCCACGTATAGTTACAAAACATTCAGCAAGTTTTGCAGATAAAGCATCTTTTGAATGCATTGTAATATTTTGAGATGCAAACAGCTGTATATTTACTTTCTTCATAGTTTTATCTTTATTCATAAAAAACCTCCATTAAGAAATCATAACAGTCATATAAAGTTTAGACATAGCATTAACTACAGTTATAGCATCATTAACTATTACTGATTTTTTGTTATCTCCTTGAAGTACACTTACATCCTTATCACTAAAATTTTCTATAGCTCTAATCTTTTGTAAGTCTTGATGGTGTTTAACAATATCTGTCCAAAGAGATATTCTACCAGCATTATCATTTGGTATCTCACCAAGATATTTAGTATTAAAAATTACTGCTATATCATTAGCTACCTGATCTATTACTCTAATAGTTTGATTATCTTTAAATATTTCCCCTTGTTCTTCCGTAATCGTAACTTTAGAATTTATATCATCAAGTACTCTTATATCAGACCCTACTTTATGTAATACAAACTCTCCTAATTTCAAACACTCAGCTAATTGATTTTGAGTATAATTTGTATCAACTTCAAATTCTCCATTATAAATTTTATTTAAGTTAGACTTATTAGCAGGGCATCCACCAATTATTCCTGTAACAAAATAAACAAGAGATGATTCTGAGTCTTTTAAAACTCTATTTTTAACATTAACTACTCCTAAATAATCAGCTGCCTTATTATATAGAACCAATTGAAATTTAGATCCAATTTCATCTCTAAGCCGTTTACAGAAATTAATATATAAAGATTTTGTAGTATCATCTGTTGTTGTAATACCCATAGCATTAAATGTATAGGTTTCTATTTTATCTAAATATTTTTGATGTGCTGCTCCATTAACAGTTCCATTAGTTCCACCTGTTAAAGCTATTCCTGATTCTTCTTGTAGTGTTAAAGATGCAGTTTTAAACTCAACATAATCATTTGATATTAAATTCAACTTATCATTTACAGTTTGAGTATCTAATAACACATCTCCTAAATATGTCATAACGTCATAATAACCAGGGTTATCTACATTATTTTTAATAACTATTTTTATATCGTTTCCACGAGTTCCACAATATTTAGCTGTCGCATACTTGTTAGATGCCTTAATTCCCCCACTTGTTAATCTATAAGCATAAAGCAGTTTTATATTTTTAAATAAATCTCTTAATCCTTTAAGTTTTTCATGAGTGAAATCATATCCAAAAAACTTTAGAGCATTTTTTTCTAAATCTTCCTGTGTAACTTCAAATATAGAATCTTCAATGCCCCAATCTAGTTCAAGTGGCATTGTTGCAATACCTCTATCTGATAAATTGGAATCTGCAGACTTAACTGAAATAAAATTAATATAAGTTCCAGGAAGTACTTTATTTTGAGTAATAAAATTTCCTCCACCTAAAGCCATACTAAATCACCTCTTTATTTAAAAAATCAACAATCATACTTTCTACATCAGAGAGCTTATATTTCTTATCATCTTCTAATAAAGCACTTAAAATATCTCTCTTATCTTTAAATCTATTACTTTTTAAAATCTGTTCTTTTGAAAACAAAATTTCAATTTCATTTACTAGCTTTTCTTTCTTCTTTTCCATTTTTTATCACTCCTTAACATTTAACCTTTGAGAAATATCTCCCATAGGGATTGTATCTTCTGTTTTATGATAAAAGGCATTATAATTAACATAAAAATTAAGTACGCCATCTAAAATATCATGCTTTAATCCTGTTCCTCTTAATAAATCACCTTGAGCATTTAACCACTCTAAACACTTATATAATCTTTCTGCTACACTATGGCATTCTTTATTTTCATTCCCTTTGTTTGGAAAATAATTCATACAAAATTGGTTTGTCCTAAAATACCGTTTACCTAAAAACACATCATTAGTTGAATTAAAATTGTAAATAAAAAAACAAGGTTCATTAAAACCTTGTTTAATTGATTCAGTATAAATTTCATACTCATCGCCAAATTCAGAATTAATAGCTATGCTTATTGAATCTATTAACTCATTTATCATTATTTAAATCCACCTTTTAAAAGCTTATTTATTTTATCTTTTACAGCCTTTTGCATAACATTTTTAACTTCTGTTTCTGCTTTCTCAAGCATAAACTGACCTTCAACCCAACCTTTATGATTTTTTGTTCTATGTCCTTTTTCAACATATATAGCATAACTAACATCATTAACTACATCTACACTTACTCCTTTGGGTAGTCTTTTTAATGGTAATGTAGTCCAACCTTTTCTTAAAGATCCTGTCTTTCCTTGAGGTGTATTTCTAATTACGCTCCTTAAAAGTCTGCCTGAAAGTTCTTTAACTGTTGATTCTAAACAATTGTTAATTTCACTATCAGATAGAGCTTTACCTATTTTATCTCTCATTTTCTTTAAATCATTAAAATTAAATCCACTCATTAACTCCACCCTTTAAATAATTCTAAAATTATTTCTTGATGAGTGCTATAAACTGCAGATTCTCCACTATTTTTATAAATATTTTCTACATCATTTTGAGTAACTATTATTTTACTTCCTGGATTTATTTTAACATCAGGAGATAGTATTAATTTAATAATTTGAGCCACTCCATTAAATATTGAAGTTTCATTAGTATTAGAATTAGATGAAAAAGATAATCTACAGGGAACATCTTCTAAAATAATCTCTTCTTTGAAACCTGTAGATTTATTTTCATTTTTAACTTTTCTGTATTCGACTACAGTACATAATCCTGTATACATAGATTCTTTCGCTTTTTTTATTCTTACCATCTGATTTTCCGATAACATGAAAAATCATACTCCTTATTAATTAAATAATTAATTAACTCATCAAATCTTTGTTCAGGTGTTTTTGAGTTATCACTAAAAGTAATATTAGTGTCTCCTTCTTGGATTTGCTTAATCACACTTTCAAAATTTATAGATTTTAAACTATCTGGATCAAATGTTTTCTTTTCGATAAAAAAGTTACCTACAACCATATCAACTAAGACATTATTTAATTCTTCTGGTATTTCATCTATATTACAATCAGTTTTTACTTTGTTTTCTATCTTTTCAATTATGAATTTAATAGTTAATAGATCACTATGTACTACTTCATAACCAAACCATTCTAATCTATTAATTACTAACTCATTCATTTTTTCTTACTCTTTTCTTTTTATCATTTGTTTGACTATCTTTAATTTCAGTTTTTTCATCTTCTATTTGATTATCTTTAGTTTCATTTTTATCATCTTCTATTTGATTACCTTGAGCTTCATTTTTATCATCTTCTGTTTGATTACCTTGAATTTCATTTTCAACAATAAAACCCATGGTTTTAAGCTGTTCAGCTACTTCTTTATCTTTTGTTACAGCTACACCTTTTTTAAATTTTAT
>DVFV01000116.1 GCA_018713045.1 Candidatus Coprosoma intestinipullorum
GAGATTCAAACACCAATTTTAACAGCTTCTTCTCCAGAGGGAGCACGTGATTATTTAGTTCCTTCTCGTAAGTATAAAGGTAAGTTTTATGCACTTCCACAAGCTCCACAACAATTTAAACAACTTTTAATGGTTGCTGGTTTTGATAAATATTATCAAATCGCTCCTTGTTTTAGAGATGAGGATGCGCGTGCTGATAGATCACCGGGTGAGTTTTATCAACTTGATATGGAAATGGCTTTTGCGACAGCAGAAGATGTCTACGAGGTATCTGAAGAGGTTATTTACGAGACTTTTAAGAAATTTTCCGACAAGGAAGTTTCTCCAAGACCATTTAAGAGAATTCCATATAGAGAAGCAATGCTTAAGTATGGAACTGATAAGCCAGATTTAAGAAATCCACTTGAGATTATCGATTTAACTGAGGTATTTAAGAATACGACTTTTAAACCTTTTTCTGGTTCATGTGTTAGAGGTATTACGGTTCATGATATAGCTTCTAAACCTAATTCATGGTTTAACGAGCTTGTTGCTTATGCATCAAGTATTGGAATGCCTGGTATTGGTTATATCAGTGTATTAGATGATATGAGTTTTAAGGGACCAATCGATAAGTTTTTAACCGATGAAGAGAGAAGTGAACTTATAGATAAGGCTGGTTTAAAGAAGGGTTCAGTTTTATTCTTTATTGCCGATAAGAAGGAAAAAACAGCTTCGATTCAGGCCGGAATGATTAGAACTGAGCTTGGCAAGAAGTTAGATTTAATCGATAACAATAAATTTGAATTTTGTTTTATTACAGATTTTCCAATGTATGAATACGACGATACTTTAGGAAAATATATATTTATGCATAATCCATTCAGTATGCCAAAGGGCGGACTTGAAGGACTTGATAATCCAAATATAGAAGACATTTTAGCTGATCAATACGATATTGTGTGCAACGGCGTTGAGCTTTCTTCTGGAGCTGTTCGTAATCACGATGTAGCAGTTATGGAAAAAGCATTTGAGATAGCTGGTTATACTAAGGAAGATGTTAAAAAGAGATTTAAATCTTTATATACAGCTTTCCATTATGGGGCACCACCTCATGCAGGTATCGCACCAGGTATCGATAGAATGATTATGCTACTTAAAGATGAGCCAAATATTAGAGAGGTTATCGCATTTCCACTTAACAGCAATGCTCAAGATGTGATGATGGATGCACCTTCAGAGATAAGTGAGGCTCAGCTTAGAGAAGTTCATATTAAAATAAGATAATATGAATTTTTTTTGCTTAAATTAAGTTGTGTGATATAATATGACATGTTTTTGGAGGCGTATGTTTAGATGAAAACTGATATAGATTTATTTGAGGAAAAACTTTTATATGTATATAATAATTATTATATGAAGGTAATAGCTAATCCAACAGATAATAATAAAGATAGATTTCCAGTAGAACTTGGAGGAGTATTAATAGGTTTATGGCTTCACAATAACAGAAATAAAATAAAAGAATTGGCTATAGAAGGAAATAAAACGGCTAAAGCAGTTTTAAACAATAATAAAGATAAAAGAGAAATGTTGTTTAATGATGATAAACGTGTATTGTATTTAATAAAATATTTTGTGCATTTTAAAACTTTTCCTTCAATTTATAACGTATTTGGTGATGGCACATTAATGAATGAGTTTTTAAATAACAATAAAGAGTGGATATATGTAAATAGAGAAAGTGATGACAAGTTAAATTTACTTGTCATGCTTATCGAACAAATAGATCCATATTATTTTGAGGAAGTAGAAGAAAAAATAAATAAGACTTCAAATCCAACAGACGATAGTAAAGATAGATTTTCTGATGCACTGGGTGGTGAAAAAATAGAAAATGGGATTTATAGAGATAAAACGTTGTTAGATTTTGTCAATAAAGGTGATAAGAAGACAATAGAGGTAACGAATGATTTTATAAAGCAGAAAAACAACGATGAATTTATAGATGAAAAATTAATTTATATATATGAAAATTATTATAAAAAAGATAAATTAAATCCAACTGTATATGATGCAGATAGTTTTCCAAAAGAGCTTGGTGGATCATTTATTGGTCATTGGATTTATAATAATGAGGAGAAAATAGAAGAGCTTAGAAAGAAAGGTAATGAATTTGCTCAATATATTTTTTTGAATTCCAAGCAAAATTACGATAGGATAGAATGTGTGTCAGAACTTGTTATTTATATTTTAAATAATGGACAAATTCCTACGGATGATGATTTGTTTATTTCCGAATCATCGATGGGAATGTTTTTAAAGGATTACAGGGAATGGATTTATTTTAATAAGGATGGAATTGATGTTTTAGAGTTATTAGTATTTTTAATTGAACAAATAGATCCTGATTATTTTGAAGATTTAAAGAAGAA
Organism: Candidatus Coprosoma intestinipullorum; assembly: GCA_018713045.1. GTDB lineage: Bacteria > Bacillota_I > Bacilli_A > RF39 > UBA660 > Coprosoma > Coprosoma intestinipullorum. Next base: position 2,415 of record DVFV01000116.1, read on the forward strand.
AAGTGCAAAAGTAAAAAGCTTAGGTAATATAAAGGAATGATTTGAGTGGAAAGAGAGTTTATGGATTATTATAGAGGCGTTAAAAAATAGTTTATAATAGATAAATATGAAAGAAAGGATGCATTATAATGGGATTTTTTAATAATAAAAAAGATAATGGAAAAGAAGTGGCAAAGGGAAATAGTAGCTTTGATTTAGAGGCTTTAACTAGCGGGCTAGATATCGATAATATTGGAATGCTTTCTGGTTCTGATTTAGGTGATTTAAAGAATAGTAATGAGGCTGAACTCGATGCGGCAATTAAATCATTTTCTAAAAGACAAGTAGATGTCATGTTTGTTTTCGATAGAAGTGGCTCTTGTGCAGGTACAGAACTCGATATGATGAGAGGCTTTAATAATTTTATTAAGCACGAAAAGGATGAGCGAAATGAAGATTTTATCACGGTATCTTTATTCGATCATGAAAATAAGGTTGTATATGATAGAACTCCAGTAAAAAGAGTTAAAGGGCTTGAGTATCAGGTTCGCGGTGGTACTGCACTTTATGATAGTTTGTGTGAAAATCTTAAAAGTCTTCAAAGAAAAAAGAATGATAATACAGAGGTTATAGTAGTTATTATGACCGATGGTGCGGATAATTCAAGTCATGAATATGATATTAATATGACAAGAGAACTTATTTCAGGTTTGAAAAGACAAGGATGGAATTTTATTTTCTTAGGAGCAATGGATTATGCAAAAGATTATGCCGCTGAGCTTGGAATTGATGAAAAATATGCAGAAATTTATAGTCCTGAAGCAGTAGATGCAAATTTTAAAGCTATCGAAAGAGTTGCCGACGATGTTCATGGTAGTGGTAAGGTTAGCGAAGACTGGGCTGAACCTGTAGTAGAGGCAAGACTACAAATCGAAGGCCGAAAAGATAATCATGTTAAAAGACTTGGAAGAAGGAAATAAGTTCTAATTTAAAATGAACTTATTTTAATTTCAATAGGAGAAAATTCAATGAGAAGTGAGTTTAAAGATTATTATTTGGTACTTGATGTTTCTAAAAATGCTACTTCGGATGAGATAAATATGGCTTTTAGAAGGTTATCTCGTAAGTATCATCCTGATATTTCAGCCGATGAGATGGCGGAAGAGAAGTATCAAGAGATAACTGAAGCTTATGAAGTTTTAAGTGATGATAAGAAAAGGCGAGAGTATGATTTAAATTACGATTATTTGAAAAGCAAAAAGGACTCTAAAGAAGATTATACTAGTAAAAATGATTCAGGAAAGAATTATACGGATGAAGAT